>JAKFXO010000120.1 GCA_021731345.1 Candidatus Peribacterales bacterium
ATGGCGATTGGGTACGCTGGTGATCCTGCTAATTTCCCAGAAGACATGCGCCTGCGTGATGAAGCCCCGCGGACGAGAAACACACGCGACACATTTGCATTCAAAGGAAAATTCGTCGGGGTATAAGACTAAGACATGGAATTTTCTGCATCTCACCTCTACACTTCGGCACGATGTACTCACTTCAGAAACTCGGTTCCGGCTTGCCGGTGCTCACGGCTCCCACAGACGGAACGTCCGCTGTGACAGTGCTCGTATTCGCAGGAGCAGGCTCACGCTATGAAATTCGTAAGAACCGCGGTATCAGTCACTTCTTAGAACACATGTTCTTTAAAGGCGGCAAGAAGTACAAGAACGCGGCGGACGTGAGCATGGCTATCGATTCCGTCGGTGGCGACTTCAACGCATTTACCGGAAAAGAGTATGCAGGCTACTACGTAAAAGTAGCAGCTGAAAAAGTGGAGCTCGCGTGCGATGTACTGAGCGACATGCTCCAGAATGCTACGTTCCCGCCAGAGGAAATCGAGAAGGAGCGTGGTGTGATCATCGAGGAATACCGCATGTACCAAGACACGCCGATGTACCAGGCTGGCTGGGATTTCGAGACGCTGGTCTACGGTGATCAGCCGCTTGGCTGGGACACGATCGGTACCGAGGAAGTGATCCGCACGGTGACGCAGAAAGATTTCCAGAACCACAAGAACGAGCTCTACACGCCAGATAACTTGGTTCTGACATTCGCAGGAAAGATCGATGACACGAAAGCTGCGAAACTCGGCCAAGACTACTTCGGTGGTATCGGTGGAAAAAAAGTCGGTGCGTTTGAAGCAGTGATGAAGCACGAAGGCGAGCGCATTTCACTCACGACCAAACAGACGGAGCAGGCTCACCTCGTTCTCGGCGTCGAAGCTGTGTCGGCGCTCGACAGTGATCATTTTGCACAGAAACTTCTTGCCGTCATTCTCGGCGGCTCGATGAGCTCACGCATGTTCCTCCGCATCCGCGAGAAGCGTGGTCTTTGCTACTACATCTCTACAGCGACGGATAACTACATGGACACAGGCCTCCTCTCCACCCGCGCAGGTGTGGACCAGAGCCGTCTACACGAAGCCATCGCCGCCATTCGCCATGAGTACGAAGAGTGTGCGAAAGATGGCATCACGGAAGCTGAGCTCCGCCGTGCGAAGGATTTCCTAAAAGGAAAAATCACACTCTCCATGGAAGACTCAGAGGAAAGGGCTCACTTCTTCGGTAAGCAGCAACTCCTCTACCCCACCGTCCGCGATCTTCCTGCGTATTTCACCGAAATCGAGAAAATTACGACGGTGCAGGTGAATGCTCTCGCTGCAAAACTACTGAAGACCGACAGGCTTCGCCTTGTGGTCATCGGCAAAGAAAATGACAAGAAGAAGCTCTCAGAACTCATCGGGGCTTAAGGGCAAGAGAGTTGTCAAAAATCCTTCACTCCTGTAAAATATATCAAACTTCTTTCGCCTACCCCACTTATGGAACGCACACTCATCCTCCTGAAGCCAGACGCCGTTGCCGGTAAATTTTGCGGCAAGGTGGTCGACAAGTTTGAGTCTGCAGGATTCACAATCCGTGGCTGCAAGATGATCAGCCTCACGCCAGCCATTCTGAAGGAGCACTACGCTCACGTTGCGGATAAGCCGTTCTACCCAGAGATCGAAACATTCATGTCCTCCGTTCCAGTCATCGCACTCGTGCTCGAGGGTGATGATATTGTCGCAAAAATGCGCGACATGCTCGGTGTGACAGACAGCCGCAAGGCTGCTCCAGGAACGCTGCGTGCAACGTTCGGTAAGGACGTGATGGTGAACGTCGCTCACGCATCTGATTCTAAAGAAACTGCCGTCACGGAGATTGCTCGCTTCTTTAAAGGCGAGGAGATCTTCGCGTACTAAGCGCCTACAGAATCCTTCAGGAGCTCTCTTAGTTGTCGCTGCAGCTCATCTCGTGTGAGTGCCGCGATAGCATCAGGATGATCCACAAACGCTCGTAGTGTTTCTCGAAGAACACTATTCGTCTTATCTCAAAAGTCTGCAGAGTTGTGTGCCGCAGGTTCTTTAGCGCTACTCATAGACTTGCGATGGATTTACCGATGCACACCTGTGCCTGTCTTCGGCTTCTCACTCTCTACCTTCTTGCCTGAAAGCACGCTGATAGCCGCCTCAAGTTGAGGATCTTTACCGGCACGATACTCGTCGGCACTACGGTCAATAATGATATCCGGCGTGATGCCCTTCTTGCTGATGTCATGCCCTGCGGGCGTGAGCCACTTCGCTGTGGTTACACGAAGTGTCGAACCACCCGGGAGATCAAGAATTTCCTGCACCGTACCCTTGCCGAAGCTCTTGGTACCGATGATCGTTGCACGCTTCTGATCCTGCAATGCTCCTGCCGTGATCTCTGACGCACTGGCCGATCCGCCATTGATGAGAACAACGAGCGGCGTATCGGCAAAGATTGTCTGGCCGCTGACGCGATGAAGCTCTGGTGGCACATCACGGCGCTGTACCGTCACTACGTCTCCAGACTTCAGGAACATCGACACCAAATCTGTCGCTCCATCTAGGTAGCCACCGCCGTTGAAACGGAGATCGAGCACGATGCCCTTCACATCTTTTGGAAAAGCTGCGAGCGCTTTCTTCATCTCGGCGATAGATTCGTCACCGAACTGATTGAGAATGACGATGCCAAATGTTCCCTGCGGTGTCTGCTGCGTTTTGGACTCAACGCTTGGGATATGGATAGCGTCACGCGTGACTGTCAGAGTAACGAGATCTGGCTTACCCTTGCGCTCCACAGCAATCGTGACCGTAGATCCTTTCGGACCGCGAATCATGCCGACCACATCATCAAGAGACATGCCATCAAGCTCTTTGTCGTTCACCTTCATGACAATGTCCTGCGGCAGTAAGCCTGCTTTCTCGGCTGGCGAACTTTTGAGCGGAGCGATGACAACGACTTGGCCATTGATGAGATCAAGCTGAGCACCAATTCCTTCGAGTGTTCCCGAGAGCGCATCTTCAAACGTCTTCGTATCCGGAGGCGTCATAAAGACCGTGTACGGATCGCCTACGGCAGCGACAAGTCCGCCCACTGCGCCATAGACCATTGCATCCATTTTGAGCTCATCAGGCGTGACGTAATGACGCTCGAGTAGTCTCCATACGCCCCACAGAATGGAAAGATCCACTTCTTTCTCCGGATCAGTCTCCACTGTCTTGCCGCTACCGGAGAGTGCATACAAATCTTCAATGCGTTCGCGCTCCGAAAGAAGCTCGTGCGACTGATAACTGGCACCGATCTGAAACCCAAGCGCAAGAGCGATGAGCGGGAGAAGGCCGAGGACAAATGTTCGAAGAATCTTCATACAATGACTCGCAATCGAAGAGGTGGGAAGTATAGAGTGAATCTATGCGAAAGACACGACAATCAAAGGCGCCTGCCAAGCCAAAAGAAGCCTTAAAGAAGGTTAAGACGGCTTCAAAGGCAAAAATACCGGACGTCGACGCATCGATGAACGTTATGGAAATTATCGCGCTCCATCCGGGAGCAGCGGACATCCTTGGCGCATACGGACTTCATTGTTTCCAGTGCGCGTTCAATACGCTCGACTCACTAGAGGTCGGAGCAAAATCGCACGGACTCACGGACACGGATATTGAGAACATGGTCACCGACATCGAGGAACTCCTTCGTTCATCCCCTGTCCCGCCTGCGGTACTCACGCTCACCGAGAGTGGAGCGAAAGCACTGCTCGATATTGCAAAGGCAGAAGGAAAAGATTCATGCTTACTGCGAGTAGGAAGTGACGAATCAGGGGGATTTTGTATGGAATTTGCAGAACTCACGCTCGCTGATGACAAGACGTTTACGAATGCGGCTGTAAAAGGAGTCGCCATCATCGCCTCGCCGCAAGCGCTTCACAGAGTGGGAGGAGCGACGGTAGATTTCCGTGAAGGGCGGTTCAAATTGGATTTGCCGAAGCCTGTGTCCGCAGGATGCGGATGCGGAAAAGGAGAATGCGGATGTAGAGGATGACCTGCTACGTGTAGAATGCGAACATGGTTAAGTTGCCGATCACACTGGAACGCAAACTGCACACTGTCTTCCCCAAAGCGCGCGAGCGTGATCAATTTGTCGCGGAAGTATTGAGCAAAGCACTGGAAACACGCACAGCCGTAGAAGCAGACCAGCCACTCGCCATCGGCGGAACGCTGCACCTGTTCTCTGATGGCGGATCACGCGGTAACCCCGGTCAGGCGGCCATTGGCTGCGTTCTCATTGATCCCCTGAAAGGCGAAACACTTCGTGAATACGGCGAAGCCATCGGTATCCAGACCAATAACATTGCCGAGTACCAAGCTCTGATCACAGGACTCAAGATCGCAAAAGAATATTGCCCAAATCATCTCATCTGCCACCTGGATTCCGAGCTTGTAGTGAAACAACTCTCCGGCGAATATCGCGTGAAGATGGTGACATTCCAGCCACTCATTGAGGAAATCACGGAACTCAAATCACACTTTCCGCATATTTCATTTGTGTACGTGCCCCGCGAACAGAACAAGCGCGCCGACGCACTCGTAAATAAAGCATTAGATGAGCTTGTAAAAGGACGACCTGTTTTCTAGGAGTTCTGGGTTCCTCCGACTACAATTCGCCCCATGCGCTTAGGGCTCTCTTCTGCTGGCATTGCTTTCGGCCTCTTCACTTTTGCGCTGCCTGCATCGGCTGCACCAACAAGCATCACCTATCAGCACAAACACCACATCATCACTGTCTCCGTGACTGCGCACCTAGAGTGGCGCCAGCCAAAGCGTGTATGGCTTTTTCGCGGAGTAGAAGCCATTCCACCAGCTCGGCTGAAAACATGCGGTGATGAAGACATCGCAGAAGCGGGATGGACGTGGGAGGAGCGAACGGACTGGAATGAAGACGCCATTCGCCTAACGATTGAAACCGATGTGAGCGCCAAGCTTGAGAGAGAAGCCGGTAGTGTCGTGATCAGCAAGAGTGCATCTGGCAGCATCGTCTTTGACGGTATCGGCCTCACCGGACGCAACGTGGATGCCTCGCTCGCAGCCATTCTCACCATTCGCGCACTGGAAAACGATGTCGCCTCGGTAGATCTACCGATTGTAGAAACGCAGCCAACGATCGATGTACGTGATGAAGAACTACGTGCCATGGGAATCAAAGAAGTCGTCACGGTTGGCGAATCCGTTTTTGCAGGTTCACCGGTGAACCGCAGGCACAACATCAAAGTTGGTCTCGCCAAATTCAACGGCCATCTGATTCCGCAGGGAGATATTTTCTCGTTCGTCGAAATTCTCGGTCCAGTGAATGACAGAACGGGCTACCGCAAAGAACTTGTTATCAATGGAGACACGACATTGCCAGATTACGGCGGAGGCCTCTGCCAAGTGAGTTCCACGGCCTACCGAGGCCCATGGGAATACGGTATGCCCATCGTACAGCGCAAGAACCACAGCTACGCCGTGAGCTACTACAGTCCGCAGGGAACCGACGCGACGATCTATCCACCAAACGTGGATATCAAATTCAAGAACGACACACCGGGTGCGCTTCTCATTCAGTCATATGCCGATGAACAGAGTCGCGCATTCTTCATTTACTACGGCACGCGTGATGATCGAACATCTGACGTTGTAGGACCGTATATTTTTGATCGCGTGTCCGCACCGAAAGAAGAGAAAATTTCCTACACCACCGAAATTCCTGTGGGAGAAAAACGAAAAGCAGGTGAACGCCACGACGGCATGAAAGCTCTGTGGTATCGCACGGTCCAGATGCCCGGCACTGGTGCTGTGCTGGAGCGTTATTTTTCGCTGTACGAAGCCCGTCCACTCTACTGGCAGATTGGCGTCACGGCTGACGAGATGCTCAACCGCACCTCAGGAGATTTTAACGATACGCCAAGCTGGCTACCGAGTAAGCCCTGAAGAAAGCGTCCGATTTCTACAGAGAGAGCATCACCCGGAACCGTGACATCGGTGAGACGAATGTCATCAAGCGTTTCAAGGAGAGTGACGAATGCCGGTGAGAGACGCATGGGCGCAGACTGTGGCGACGGCAGGTAGCCGAGAATTTTCAGTAACTTCAATGTGAAGAGTCGCAGCGCGACGGTCGGAACCGTCGTGCAGCACGCACGGAGAAATTCTGCTGTGAGATCGTACACATCAGGCATATCGAGGCCGTCTTCGGTGAGCGCAAGAACGAGCTCTATCCCCTGCGCTGCGCACGAAAAACGCTCAGCGTCGTGCCATGCGGCGCTATGAGCATCCAGACATTCTGTCGCTGTGACGGAGTTCCCAAACGAATGCTGCTCCCACGTAACGCTGATTCTGTACATAGGAAGTAGCCCCCGACCGCGGCGACTCTGCATTTTGCGCGCACCTGTGGCACGTACCATGATGCGCCC
>JAKFXO010000092.1 GCA_021731345.1 Candidatus Peribacterales bacterium
AAATATTTGTGCATTCGATGATCGGTTTCTGAGCCATTAGTATTCTTGCGGGAAGTAGTGCTGCCGACGCTGGAAGACAACGAAGCCGAACAGAAAGATCGTGGCACATACCAGTGTCATACCCGCCGCATGTTCCAGGGTAGGGGAGCCAGATATTGCGTCGTAGAGTACGGCACGGCGTGCATCATGAATGATGATGGAGAGAGGTTGGATTTGGATGAAAAGAGCGATGATCGATGTGACGGATTCTTGGCCAAGGAGAGCTCTTGCTGCGTGCGTGAGTGAACCGCCTTTTAGGACATACGGATACATGACCGGGGTGAGCCAGAAGAGAATTTGTATGGCAACAACCCACATATGTGGAACGTCACGATATTTCAGGCTGTATGCGGACAGCAGCATGCCTATGCCCAGAGCCACCAGTGTCATCTGCAGAGCAGTGAGCATGAGGTACACGACAGACGCATTCATATCGACACCGAAGATGAGGGCAGCAACAAAAAAGATGCCGAGGTGCGTCAAAAATATGACGAAGTTTGTCCATCCAACCGCGAGAATCAGGAACACGCGCGGAAATACCATGCGCTGAATGATGGATGCCTTGTCATGGAGCATTCCCATGCAGCTCGTTGTCGTGACGGCGAAGTGCTCCCACACGATGATGCCGAGAAACAGATAGAACGCGTAATTACTAATGGATTGGCTCACGTAGGGCCCAAAAATATGCAGGATCACGACGAAGCGAACGAGTGGGCTCAGGAGAGACCAGAGATATCCAAGCATCGAGCCACGGTACTTCAGCACGAAATCTGACCACCCGATTGCGGAGATGACGGCGAAGGAATGTGAGAGTGTAAATCGCCGTGGAGCCATGCGGATATCGTAACACAGCGCTTGTAGGCAGGGCTCGAAATGAGTACGCTCCGCGGCATGCCGACCGTAACATTCATCTTTCCCGACGGGCAGATCAAAAAAGTGGAGACTGAAAGCGGTAAGACGCTTCTGTCCATCGCGCTTGATCATAATGTTCCTATGGAACATGCGTGCGGAGGCAACGGCTTTTGCACCACGTGTATGTGTGCTGTGAAAGACGGCATGCCAAACCTCTCTGCTCGCAATGATCGCGAGGAGAACATGGGTGTGACCGATGATCCGAATCGCTTAGGCTGCCAAGCTGAAGTCATCGGTGATGTCACTATTCACATGCTTGATACTTGATTACTCCTTTGAGGAGAGCGCTGAAATTTTTTGTTTCACACCTTCGTTGTACGGTTCGATTTTATTGATGCGACGGTAGACTTCTTCTGCCTTCGTATTTTCGCTCATCTGAACATAACATTCGGCAAGCAGGTGCAGTAGTTCGATGTCTCGTGAAAGACGGGCGATGGCTTTTTCGAGAAGCGGTGCTGCCTCCTTGAACCTGCGTGCAGCAATGCATGCGCGGCCGAGTGCTGCGGAGCGCTCAGGTGTCTGTGGGTCACGGTTCAGCGCTTCTTGGTACGCGAAGCATGCGTCGACATATTTGCCCTGCATATAGTACGCAAGACCAAGGTTGGCGAAGAACGATACATCGTCGCGCTTGCGAACGAGTTCTTTGTAGAGTGCCTCAGCTTTCGCTTCACGGTTTGTCGTGAGGTAGAGCTTTGCGAGTTCGGCCTGCGTATCCGTTGAGTCAGGATTGATCGTGAGAGCTTGGATCAGAATATGTTCTGCTTCGGCGTGGTTTTGCAGTGCAATCTCTTTTTCTGCCGAGCGCATGAGCGATCGAACCTTCTGGAGTTCGATGGCGGACGTACGTGGGTTTCTGCGTGGACGGTCTACCGTGCGTTCCTCCACAAGTGTTGCACCGCGATCTTCCGCGGACTGAAAACGCAGCTTCATAGACCTCACTAAACGGCGTACCGAACGGTTACGAAGGAGCACTCTGCCGGCCACAAGGGCGACAATACCGAAGAAGGCCGCTAAGAAGACAACCAGGTAGGGCATGCGAGGTCTGATCCTATCACGCGGCCTCTTGTACCGCTAGGGCGAAGCGCTCAAGAATCAGAGTCTTATGAGCGTTTGTTGTGAGCTCACGGGCGAGCTTGGAATATGCGCGGACAAGTTCGGAGCGCTTGCGTGCGTCTGGGTATTCTTTGAGGGTGAGACCGAGGTGCATGAGCACGTCATCGATCGCCTGCTTTTTCTCGGTTGCTTTCATGAGCCAACTCATACGATCTTTGAGTGACGTCGTCTGCCAAAATTGTTTGGCCTGCGAATGCAGCTGCTTACTTGCGCGGAGGAGATCCGGGTCTTCTAGCAGGCGACGAAGTGTTCCGGGTGCGCCTTGTGCGATGTGCAGCGCAAAGCCTGCGTCGTCATCATCGCGTCCGTCGAGAAGCGTGATCATCTCTTCTTTTTTGAGTGGTGCGAACCGCAGCGTGCGTGTGCGCGACACTATGGTCGGAAGCAAGGTTGTGGGACTGTCTGTTGTTAGAATAAAGATGACTCTGGATGGCGGTTCTTCCAAGATTTTCAAAAACGATGTCGCGGCAGTGGGCTGCATACGCTCGATACCGCGAATGATGCAGCACATGTACGGGCTGTCTCCGGTGGCTTGTAGACGCTCTGCAATGGCACGCAGATCGTCGATACCGATGGTGTCTGTGCGTGAGGGCGTGTCTTTGCTGCGGTGTTGCTGTGGCACGTTGGAGGACTGGCCGATCACGCTCCAATCCTCATTTACTTCTTCGATCCACAAATCATCGAGACAGAGAAAATCTGGATTGATGAATTTTTCCATTTGCTGACGCACTGGCATGGCCTGCTCCGGTGGAAGATGTTCGACAAGAAGGCGCCACGCGAACCAGCGGGCCACCGTCGTTTTACCGATGCCTTCGGGGCCAGAAAATAAATACGCATGCGCAATGTTGTGATGCGCGATGTCTGCCAAAAGATCGCCCTGTTGCTTGGCGTGGTCAGCGATGACGTCGGGAATGCGAGGCATTGGGAAACGATCGTAAACCTAGCCACTCGCCTGGTACAGCAAATTACGGATGATTACACTTCTTTCCCGTGGCACTTTTTGTACTTCTTGCCGCTACCACACGGACACGGATCATTCCGTCCAATGTCAGACGATACTGCTGGCATCTGCTTCTTTGGCGCCACTTGTTTTGCCGGAGCCGCGCCGAGTGTCTGAAGCGCACCTTCGATCTCGGCTGCGTTCGTTTGCAGATTGTCCACGTCGCTCGTCATCGTTACCTGTGGGGCTGCGAACTGTGAGAAGTCGATCTGAAGAAGCGTCCTCACCGTTGTTGCAGCGATGGTTGCGAGGAGTTTCTGGAACATTCTGAAGCCTTGGTCTTGGTACTCGATCAAAGGATCGCGCTGTGCATAGCCCGAAAACGCAACCTGCTCACGGAGGTGTGCCATGGCGTCAATGTGGTCCATCCAGTGACTGTCGATGGACTGCAGGACGACGATTTGCTCAGCCTTCTCAGAGTTTTCGGTGCCGTAGCGTTTCACTTTCTGTGCGTAGAACGACAGCATCATATCCTCCACAAGCTTTCTGACTTCCTCAGGCTCAGTCATGGTTTTCAGGTCATCGTCGCCGATCGCACGTGCGAGATCAGGATGCAGTACACCAAGAGATTCACGCAGTTTCTTGATATCCCAGGTTTCAGGGTCTTCACCGACGATGTTCTCCGTGCACAGCACATCGGCCTCGCGCTTGATCATCGCAATCACTTCATCGTGAAGAGATTCCGTATCGGCGACAACGCTCTGTCCTGCGATCTTGAGAAGCAATTTCTGACGGCGCTTGTACATGATGTCGCGGTGCTTGTTCATCACGTCGTCGTACTGCACGACGTGGCGACGAATATCAAAGTTTCGGCCTTCTACTTTTTTCTGTGCACCCTCGATACTGCGCGACACCATGCCGTTTTCGAGTGGCATGTCTTCTGGCACATTCAGTCTCTGCATCATGGACTTGAGCCTGTCACCGCCGAAGAGGCGCATGAGTTCATCTTCCATCGAGACGAAGAATTGGCTCTCACCTGGGTCACCCTGACGTCCTGCGCGACCGCGGAGCTGGTTATCAATACGGCGTGCTTCATGACGTTCCGTTCCGAGGATCGAGAGACCTCCGGTTTCTTTCACGTTCTCACCAAGTTTGATGTCCGTTCCACGACCGGCCATGTTGGTTGCGATCGTTACGGAGCCACGCTGACCTGCATTCGCGACGATCTCCGCTTCTTTTTCGTGGTGCTTGGCGTTCAGCACCGTGTGTGGGATTTTCATTTCTTCCAAAAGCGCACTCATCGCTTCAGATTTTTCGATCGACGTCGTACCGATGAGAACCGGCTGACCTTTGAGGCGCTTTTCTTTTGCGATCTTCGCTACAGCCGTAAATTTGGCTTTCGTTGTAGCGTACACGGCGTCAGATCTGTCGATGCGGGAGAGAATACGATTTGTCGGAATCTGGTGCACCGGGAGCCTGTAGATTGATTGGAATTCTTCTTCTTCGGTCTTGGCGGTTCCGGTCATGCCTGCGAGTTTTTCAAAAATACGGAAGTAGTTTTGGAACGTAATCGTCGCGAGCGTTTTTGACTCACGCTGCACTGGCACACCTTCTTTTGCCTCAATAGCTTGGTGGAGTCCGTGGCTGTAGCGACGACCTGGCATGAGGCGACCCGTAAATTCATCGACGATGATGATCTCGCCGTCTTTGGATACGTAGTCCACGTCGCGCTGGTAGATGGCGTAGGCGCGGAGTGCTTGCTCGATGTGGTGCACTTCCTCAAATCCTTTTTCGGTGTAGATGTTTTCGACGCCGAGTAATCCTTCCATCTTTTTGATGCCCGCTTCTGTGAGTGTTGCAGCGCGCTGCTTTTCGTCTTTCACGAAGTCAGAGTGCTCCTGCAAGTTCTTTACGTACTTTGCGTACAAGTCGTACTTCAGCGTGGATTCTTCGGCAGGCTGACTGATGATGAGCGGTGTTCTGGCTTCATCAATAAGAATGGAGTCCACCTCGTCCACGATGGCGTAGTGCAGACCGCGTTGTACTTGGCGCACGAGTGACGGTGCCATGTTGTCTCTGAGATAGTCGAAACCAAATTCATTATTCGTACCGTACGTCACGTCTGCGCTGTATGCTTCTTTCCTCTGTTCATGGTTGAGTCCGTGGACGATGACGCCGACCGTAAGGCCAAGAGCTTTGTAGAGCGTACCCATCCACTCCGAGTCACGCTTTGCGAGGTAGTCGTTCACTGTGACGACGTGCACACCTTTTCCGGTGATGGCATTCAGATACACAGGAAGCGTACACACGAGCGTTTTTCCTTCACCGGTTTTCATTTCGGCGATGGCACCACGATGGAGGACAACGCCTCCGATGATCTGCACGTCGAACGGAACCATGTCCCACTTCTGCGTGCTGGCCCCGAGGGTCACTTCTTTTCCGACCAAGAGTTCACATGCGCGAATAGCGATGGCGAAAGCTTCAGGAAGCATTGCATCGAGCGTTTCACCTTTTTGGTACCGATCACGAAATTCCTGCGTCTTTTTCGGTAGATCTTCGAGTGTCATGGCCTGTACGGCTGCTGACTTTTGGATAGCGCGAACTTGGTTCACGATGGGTGCGATCTTCTTGAGCTCTTTCTTGCTCGGATCACCTAAAAGCTTGTTGAGAGTATCAATGACTGATGGCATGGGTGGAGAGTATACCAGAAAGCGGTGCGAATCACTGTCCTCGGGTTTTTACGCCTGACCGTTCTTCTGAGTGTTTTCCAGCAGTCTGACATGGAGCAGTGCCTCACGTTCATAGTCGTACCGAGCACTCACACGATCTTCTTCCAGCGCGCGAATCTGCGCTTGCATTGGTTCCGTGACGGAGAGAAGGTCAAGAAAGATCCAGAGCTGCGGATGGGTCTTTTGTGTGTGTGCTGGCGCGATGATGCCGAGTCCGTGGAACCCGGGAACCAGAACGAGTCGCGCGGACGGATTGATGTTTTTCAGCACATCTTCGACTGCGGTGAGTACACCGTTTTTTGGACCACCTTCGGTCTGTGCGTGAAAAATCTTTCCTGCGCCATGCCCATATTCCGCCAGGTCAGAGCCGTCGACGAGAATGCCTCGTTGATGGTGAGGCTGCCGCGCTTCGTGTGGTATGCGTTCTGGACTGTGGTACATATCTCTGCGGCCGTACGGCCAACCAACGTCATGCAGGAGGATCACTGGCATCGTTGCTGGGTCTTTGCAAAGGGCAGTCAGTTCGTGGCTGACTGTGTAGTAGTTATGGTCACCGTCGATAAGTACGACGTCAGCTTTGGGAAGTGTGGGCAGCGCTTCGATACTCATCATCCGATGAAACACGAACGAGTCCGGATTTTTTTTTCGCGAGGTCATCGGTATCAAGTGTCGGCTCAGGATCAACGACATGA
>JAKFXO010000136.1 GCA_021731345.1 Candidatus Peribacterales bacterium
CGCATTGAGTTTGAGTCCGTGCGTGCCTGTAGTAACCGATGCAAAGTTGACGGCGCGCATTTGTCGCACTGCCTCAAGTTGCTGCTCCGCAAGAAACGCTGCACGCGTCCTGTCTCCCGCAACGAGTGTCGTGCGTTCGCCCAGAACAAGTGTGAGTCCGATGCCTCCTAGGAAAAGAGCAAACACACCGATGGCGATAATCGCTTCCAGGAGCAGGCTTCCTCTGCGGGACTTTGAAGAGGGCGGCGTACTTGCCACCCTCTTCGTGTTATTGCCGGGATGTATGCGCCGTGCGCTCTTCATGCACACAGCTTAGTCTTTAGTCCCTGCTTTCGGAAACCATACGCATGAGCGACTCTCCGCAACCGAACTGGCGCGAGGTCGATACGTAGAACGAGAACAGGTTTTTCATCTTGCGGTAGAGTGCTGGATAGTCCTCGAAGCGGTGGTAGCCCTTACCCTCGATCGCATCGAGCATCTGTGCACAGCTACAGCCGCGCGTATCTTCCAGCGTGTAGTCACTGACCTGCTTGCGTGGGCCCGTGCGGAATACTGGAATCTTCTTCACGTTACCGCGTGCGGCCGTGAGAGCGTAACGCTCGAAGGTCATGTATTCCGTTGGCACTGCCTCAGGGACGTTGGTGCTAAATGGACAGAGGTCCTCACCGTTCTTAATACCGTCCAAGTCAGTGTCCTCATTTGGGTTGGAAGACGATGACGAGCTGGAAGACGATGACGACGAGGATGAACTCGAACTACTGGAAGACGCAGTACATGCACCCTGAGATGCAGGACGGTCGATCGAGATGATGGCAACGGCGTCGTGGTAACGAGAGTTATCACCAAGCTCGATCATGTACACGACATCGCGGTTACTGAGCTTCACCTTGGCGTTGTCGTCTAGGACGTCACGAAGATATTTTTTCATCTGACCGTTTCGGAGAAGTGTCGAAAGACCGCTGAAGGTCTGCTTGTTCATAAGAACACGGACGCGTGCATCATTGCGTCCCGATGCTACCGTGCGGTTAAACACCCACGAGTAGCGACCGTTGAACTCAAGCATGATCTTGCTGCCCGAAGCGACGTTTGGGAAAACCTTGAGCTCATTACCACGGAGACTCCTGTAGCCGTAGAGCTGCTGCCACGAAGATCCTTCATCAAAGGAAATTCTCGAGCGAACATCCACGCGTGGACCGCGAAGGCCGTACGTTGTTTCAGAACCTGCAATCTTTACCGAGATATCAGCCTTTCCCTTGAGAGTAAGCAGGCCGCTTGGGCTGACCGTGAATGGTACGCCGCAAGCATCTACGGTTGCTGCAGATGAAGACGAGCTGGAAGACGAGCTAGAGGACGAGCTTGAGGAACTGGCATCACTTGGATTGCCCTCAGACCAGTAGAGAATGACACCGTCGTCTGCTGTCGTGGTGCGAGTTTTAAATGTCATGAACTTTACGTTTGGCCCTGGGACGAATTCGTCGCCACCCGCAGTGTCATCCGTTTGTCCGTCGGTCGGATTTTCTGATGCGTTGTTATCGACTTCGTTCACTGTCGATGTGATGTACGCGTGGTTGAATGAAACACCGACGTCAGCAATTTCTTTGCCGCTGCTGTTTGCATGTGAACCGTGGTTCATGATGCGGATCCATCCAGCACCACGCTGGAATGCGATACCTTTCACATCTTCAACAATGCCGCTGTCGATGATCATCGTTCCATTCTTATCCTTGAGAGGAATCCACTGATTCTCGGCGAAGGCGAGCTTGTTTGGTCCAACGTAGATCGCTTTTTTCAGGTCGCCGTTTCCGGTATTTACCAAGCGATCAAAGTGTAGCTTCACGCGAGCCTTGGAAGAGTCTGTGCAGGTCTGTGCCTTTTCCGTAAACGTTACAAGTACGACGACGTCCTGGAAGTCCGAAGCCTGAGAGTCAAGCGTGCCGAGCTCCACGAGGAAGAGTACGTCCTTTGGGCCGATCGATACTTTGCCGTTCGTACCAATGACACCCTTGAGGAATGATTCGAGAGAAGCTTGGTTGTCGAAAGGTTTGTATTTCGGGAGTGAGTCACCGTTTTTTAGTGCGTAGGTGTGACCGTCGTTTGCATTGGATGTGTAGGTCTTGTTGAAGAGCCATGAATAACGACCGTTGAAACGGAGCGTGATAGGCGATCCATCCGGAAGGTTCGTCAGAGTCTGAGAGTCGTTACTGACAACAGCCCTGCCGCTATAGAGGTCCGTCCATTCTGTGCTGTTCGTCGAAGCGGAAACGCGAACGTCGATCTTCGGTCCGCCAGCACCGTACGTGATGGACGTACCGAGAACTTTCACCGTGACGTCGTTTGTTCCTGCAGTCTCAAGAGCTGCGCCGTTACCGAGCTGGTAACGCACATCACACGGCAAATCATCATCGTCATCATCATCATCATCGCCATCGTCGTCGTCATCGTCGTCGCCATCGTCATCATCATCGCCAGATGTTCCGCCGGTCGTACCAGATGTAGTACCTGATGTCGTGCCACTCGTTGTGCCCGATGTCGTACCGCTTGTCGTACCAGATGTAGTACCCGACGTTGTTCCTGATGTCGTGCCAGACGTTTCACCGGACGTAGAGCCAGATGTCTCACCCGATGTTTCACCACTCGTTGTGCCCGACGTCGTACCGCTTGTTGTGCCAGATGTTGAGCCGGATGTTTCACCCGACGACTCTCCAAACTGTCCGCTACAGAATCCTTTGAGGACTTTACTGATTGCAAGCACGCCGTTGCTGTCGATGCTGATGGTGCGGTATGCATCCGTTGCTCCGGAGTAGACGCAGGTCGTACCCGTTGCGTTCGGTAGTCCGTCCACGCGAGTGAACGATACTTCCGTGAGACCATCCGTCTCGATAGATGCCGGGAGAGGGAAGCTCACATCTTTCTCGCTGTTTCTGGATGCATAGTTTTCACCGGCGTAGAGCGTGCCGTCCGGGAAATAGACTCCCCATACTGAGTCAAATTTTCCAGTTTGCGACAGTGTCTGTGCTGCGCGTACCGCCTGCACCAAGTGCTCGGTTGCGGTATCCAGATCAGAGTAGACCTGGAACTGGCGGTACATCGGAATCGTAATTCCGGCTGTAGCAGCCATAAGGCCAATGGCGAGCACAAGCTCGATGGCCGTAAATCCGCGACGGTTAGCCGTGCGGTTATGCTTGGAGCGCGTAACGTTACGCATAAAGAGAGAGGGAAAAATATGGGTGTTTATCGGCCGACGTTGCCGACGATGGAGTAAATAGGAACGATAATAGAAAACGCGATGGTGCCAACCAATCCTCCGATAAAAATAAGAAGCATTGGTTCCAAAACAACCGGCAGACGCTGTGCAGCGTCTTCCGCTTTCCGCTCATAAATATCCGCAACGCGCATGAGCATGTCTGACATTCTACCGGATTTTTCGCCCGTAATAATAAGTTGCTGGACGGAAGCTGGTAGAAGTTTCTTAGTATCTTTTATGGATGCGAATGCTGCGGCGAAGGATTGGCCGACCTCGATCTCGTTTGCGAGTTTAAAATAAAATTTTCTGTAGTAGACCGTGTCAGTCACTTCGGCCATCGACTTGATGGACTCAACGAGTGGTACACCAGCCTTCAGAAGCGATCCGAGGATCACGCCGAAACGCGCAATGGTTGCAGATCTCGCCATGGTCCCGATGCCTGGAATCTTAAAGATGAATTGCTGCGTAGGGCCCCTGAGACCCGTAAATCTGCAAATGAGATACATAAACAGCATGCCTGCAAATGTCAGCGGCACTGCCACAATACCGTTTGCCTTGAAGAAGTTTGCGACCCAGATAATGACGCGTGTACTGAGCGGGAGCTCTGCGTTCAGAGACAGAAGAACGCCCACAAGTTGCGGGAGCACAAACCATGCGAGACCGAGTGTCACGATAGCCGTGAGCACGATGACGATGGACGGATAGATCATGGCCATCTTCACTTTTGACCTGAGCGATCGATCCTTCTCTTGCTGCACCGCGAGATACTCCATGTTCTTACTGAGTGATCCCGACTCTTCACCAATGCGAATGAGTGCGAGAGCGTACGTCGAGAAGAAGTTCTGGTTATCCATCGACATCCAGAGCGGAATACCGCTCTCCACTTCATCAATAATACGACCGACAAGTTTCTTCATCGGTTTCAGGCGGATTTCCAGAGCGATCGTTTTAAGCGCATCGACAACTGTGAGTCCGGAGTTGAGGAGGATTGCTAAGTTTTCGACGAAGTGCGCTTTTTCTTTTCCAAGTCCGATGTTGCCGATGCCGTCTAGGATCTGTTTGAGCCCCGACTTTTTTCGGGTCATAGGAGCGCCGCCAGCGAGCTCTGTTTTCTTGGCGACTTTGGCTGCAGCTTTTGCATCCGCCTTCTCCTTCTTCTTATCTGCGGCTGTCATCTTCGCTGGTTTTTCGCTTGCTACTGCGGCAACTGGGGCTTCTGCCTTCGGAGTAGTTTCCACAGCTTTTTCCATAGCCGGAACCTCTGCTTTCGCAGGTTTAGGAGGCGCAAGAATTCCGAGCATTTGCTCAGGCTCCTTACTTACCTTTGGATTTGGATGCTTTTTTTGCATTGTTTTCTTTGATGAAGTAGATCTCCTCCGGCGGCGCTGAGATACGCATGAGCTCTTCGATGGTTGTCAGACCAGCCTTCGCTTTATCGAGTCCGTCCTCGAAGAGGAACATGAATCCGTGTTCGCGCGCCTTCATCAGAAGTTCGGTGCTGTTACATTTCCGGACGATGAGCTCTTCCATGTCTTTGTTGATCTCCAAAAGTTCGTAGATACCGATACGTCCGCGGTAACCCGTGTTGCCGCATGCGTCGCAGCCCTTGCCGCGGTACAAGTGCACTGGTTCGTTGCTGATGAAATAGTGATCCGCGCCTCGGAACAGTGTGCGTGCTTCGGCAGCTGGAATCGTAAAACTGAAGCGACAGTTCGGGCAGATTTTACGAGCAAGACGCTGCGCGACGATCACTTCCAGTGTGGATGCGAGGAGGAATGGCTCAATACCCATTTCAATGAGACGTGGCACTGCTGTAGCCGAGTCATTGGCGTGGAGTGTCGAGAACAAAAGGTGACCTGTGAGCGCAGCGTTCACGGCGATCGATGCAGTCTCTGGGTCACGGATCTCACCGACGAGGATGATGTCCGGGTCCTGACGAACGAGAGCGCGGAGTCCTTTTGCGAACGTCAGTCCGGTTCCCATGTTGATCTGAATGTGGTTGATGCCTGGGATTTTGTACTCCACTGGATCTTCGACCGTGGAAATGTTCACGTCGGGGCGGTTACGCATCTTCAGAAGTCCGTACAGCGTTGTGGATTTTCCGGCTCCCGTTGGACCCGTGGTGAGGATCATGCCGAACGGCTTGTTTGCGGCTTTTTCAAGAATGCTTCGGTAATGGTCGGAGAATCCAAGGTCGGCGAGTGTCAGGTTTCTGACGTATTCTGAGAGAAGACGCATCACAACTTTCTCACCGTCGATGATCGGGATGATGGACACACGGACGTCCATGGTGCCGGAGCGCGACTTGTAACGGATGGCTCCGTCTTGCGCTGCAAAGTGTTCGTCGATGCGGAGGTTCGCTTCGATTTTGATGCGGTTGATGATGCCTTCGTAGAATGGTTTTGGCAGGCGTCCTGCTTCATGCATCACACCGTCCACACGGAAGCGGACGATGACGTCTTTCTCTTGTGGTTCGAAGTGAATATCGGATGCCTTCAGTCCCATCGCGTCCTCGAAGATTTCTTCGAGCATTTCCGGGGCGACTTTTTTCTGCTTTTCCATGATCGCCTGGAAACGAGTGGCGAGTGGTTTGTGGTAGAGCGCAAACGAACCTGCGATAGCATTTTTTGGTGCGTAGACGAATGTCACTTTGCCCGTGAATTTTTTTACCGCGCCTTTGGAGCCTTTGGCCCAGAAACTTTTTTTGCCAGCAGCCTTCACTGCGGCTTTGCCGGTCGGTACGTATTGTGACTGACCGACGTTTGCTTTCACGGCTTCTTCAAGTCCTTCGTATCCTGGGTCAGACGTTGCCACCGTAATTTCTTTTTCCGGTTCGTACGCCACAGCAACGGCGCTCACGGTGCGAGCAAAGTCTTCAGGTAGAACTGCGATGATTTCACGCGTCGGGGATTTGCCGACAATGTCGTAAAAAGGCAGCTTGTAGTGTTCAGCGAGGGCATTCTCAAGCAGTTCTGATGTGAGAAGCCTGCGCTCCGAGAGGATGGTTCGTAGCTCTACACGGCGCTCGTCGGCTTCTTTCAAAACTTCCTTCAGCTCGTCTTCGCCCAGATAGCTTTGGGCGACGAGGATCTTGCCGAGTTCTTGGTTGGTGAGAGCCATAGAATTTTTAGAGGGCGGATTTTACTCGCTCGAGAATCTCGGCGATGGGCGTATTG
>JAKFXO010000141.1 GCA_021731345.1 Candidatus Peribacterales bacterium
ACATCGTCGTCACTCTCGCTCCGCGTGTCACGGCCGTTGAAATCATGCAGCTCTTACAGGTCTGTGCGCAGTGGCGTATCGTCGGTACGACGCTGAGAATTTCTGAAGCAGACATCAAGAAAGTAGCGGGAACCGATGAGTGGCTTCCTGAATTTACAAAGCAAATGACGGCGCTTATTCAAAAGAAGAAGCCAAAAACTGCGAAGAAGAAAGATGATGACTCCGTTTCCTAGTCCCACGCATGTTCTCAGCCTTTCTCACTGTTGCAGGACTTTGTCTCTTTGAGACAATTACAAGTGTTGATAACGCCATCATCAACGCAGAGGTGCTCTCCACGATGAAGGAAAAAGCGCGGAAATGGTTTTTGCTCTGGGGAATTCTCATCGCAGTATTTCTCATTCGCGGAGGCTTGCCGTGGCTTATTGTATGGCTTGCAACACCTGGCCTAGGGCCACTTGATGCACTCATGGCCACGTTCTCGAGTGATCCATCAGTCATGGCTGCGGTCGAAAGCTCAGCACCACTTCTCCTGACGGGTGGTGGAATGTTTCTCATCTTCCTCTTTTTCCACTGGCTATTTTTAGAGCCAAAGAATTTCGGACTTCCTGGGGAACAGTTTTTTGCGAGGCAAGGCGTGTGGTTTTTTGCCGTTGTGTCCATCATCCTTGCGGCCACCGTGTGGTTTGCCTTAAAGCAAGACCCCATCATGGCATTTGGAGCCGTCATTGGCTCTACGGCATTTTTCATCACGCATGGGTTTAAAGAAAACGCAGAAAAGGCCGAGAAAGAACTCATGCGCGGTGGCATGTCAGACGTTAGTAAGATTCTGTATCTCGAGGTTATCGACGCAACGTTCAGTATCGATTCTGTTCTAGGAGCCTTTGCATTCACGCTCTCTGTGCCACTTATCCTCATCGGAAACGGTCTCGGAGCTATTCTGGTGCGTCAGCTCACCATCGGTAATATCGATCGCATCAAGAATTATCTGTACCTAAAAAATGGTGCGATGTACTCCATCTTATTCCTTGGTGCGATCATGTTGATCGACGGATTTGGCTATCACATCCCTCAATGGGTATCCCCGACAACGACGTTCCTCGTCATTGGTTGGTTCTACCTGAAGTCACTGCGCGCGATGAAGAAGCCAGTCGTCGTCTAGTAACACGCGCCCGTGTGCCAGACCTCTCTACCTGCGCAGATCGCAAGGCAGGCGTTGTCGTATGTGCGATTATCTCGGCTACAGACGGGGCTTGAGACTGAAGGGCAGCCGCAGGCCGAATAGCTTGCTGGAGTGCGGCACGCGAGGTGGCAGCGCTGGCAGCCGTTGCTGTCTGGTGCGCACTCGTATGCACAGCCCGCAGGCGGTGCCGAAAGAACAGGTTGTGTGCAGTACGCACGGGTGCCGTACGTATTATAATTATTGTAGTAGTTATAGTTGGTTGACCCTCCGTATGCGGGTGGAGGCGTCTGTGAAAAACCGCACTGATAGCGCTCGCGCTGATAGTCGCTCCACGCCTGAAGCAGGCGGTTTGAGAGTTGCTGCCAATGTGTTGTGACTGCGTAAGCAAAGTAACCATGCGCACTCGACGTGTCAGCGTTGCGATACTGCTGATCATCTTGATCAAGCGCATGATGTTCGTCTGCAGAGAGACGTCCCACGGCATCGCCCATCGAGTCGGCATACTGACTGTAGGCATCTCGCAAATCTTTCTGACGGCGTTCCACTGCACGCTGGAGGCACGATGTATCCTGTGCGAATGTCGTTGGTACAACGACGACACAAAAGAGAGTAGCGATAGTGAGGCCGGTGAAGTGCGTGCGGAGCGCTGTCATAGGAGGGCGAGTATACCGCCACATACCGCATGGCATCAAAGCTTGTTTAGAGCGCCTATACTGGCCAATGAGTACACTTTTTCGTCATTGCATGTTTATACTGCATATATGTCTTTTGATGCATTCGTTTCTACACTTGCGGAGCACAAAGTATTTTTTCTCACAGCGCATATTTTAGGTACCGTGCTCGGTCTTGGTGGTGCGAGTATCGCGGATATTCTCTTTTTTCGTTTTCTGAAAGACTACAGAATTTCCGCAAAAGAATGCGATATTTTAGGTCTTCTCAAAGGAGTGATTCTCGGTGCGCTCGGGCTCATCATTGTGTCCGGCTTTGCGCTCTACCTCACAGACACTGCGTACTACAACGCATCTGGCCCTTTCATGGCGAAGATGCTGATCGTCGGCATCATTACGATCAATGGCATCGCTTTACACACGGTGGTTGCGCCCTATCTTTTGCGTCTAGACCTAAAGCGTCACCACAAGCGATACCGGAGTTGGCGCCGGATGGCGTTCACACTTGGTGGTGTGTCTGTGTGTTCGTGGTACAGCGCATTTTTCATCGCCATGCTCAAATCCGTTTTGCCACAAAGCTTCACCATGCTCTTTGGTGGGTATCTTGCCACACTCGCTATCACTCTTGTGGTGTCGCAGCTCATGGAGCGGCGTCTTGCGTTGATGGCACGGAGTTAATGTTTTTACTGAACAAATAACAACTAGGTTCCCCTATTTTTTACGCCAGCTTTAGTTATTTGCTTGAGGGGAAAATAGCTTTGGAGTAGCTTTTTAAACATGGAACAGACTCCAGAAAAAGCATTACAAATCGCCTACCAGAAGAGGGTGCAGGTTTTAGAACATACTGACGATGCTTTGAAAATGTACGGCGAGGGAAGAGAGAAGCAAATTAATTCTCTTCTAGAAGAAACTAGTAATTTGAACATTCTCTCTTTTGCTATTGTCGGATCTGTACTTAGCTTTAGTCCAATTTCTATCCAAAATGAATGGGTGTTGATTGGGCTTTTTATTTTGTTAGCAAATGCCTTAGTTCTTGGGATTTACGCTGGTTGGCATCAAAGGCGTTTAAATGTTGAGAATTATGAAAAGGCAATTAAAGAAACAACGGATATCGTAACACCTTATTTCGATGCCTATGACGATTTCATTAAGGTAGAACCTTTTAGTGAGGCTCTTTGGCAGAAGCAGTGTGATGCTTACATTGAATACTTAGAGCAGCAGAAAAATCGCGGCACCAAAAATAGAATTGCTGAGAAGAGCCCGCTAAGCAGAGGCGGCTTGTATTTTGTTTTATTTACACTGGGTTTTCTATGTACTTGTATTGGAATAGTCCAGAAGTACTACTTCCAAGGTAGTGAAGCTACAAAAGTGGAGCTGACTTCGCCGGTAGAGGTGAATGGCGAGGTGCGGCTACGTCGTTAAAGAAATATTCTGGTGGTCCCAGCAGGAGTCGAACCTGCATCTACCCCTTAGGAGAGGGTCGTTCTATCCATTGAACTATGGGACCGCAAAGCGGCCCTACGATACATCAAAGGCGTCCCGATTACTTCAGGACGACAACCTGCCTTGAGTCAGATGGCAGCGTGCTTGGCTTTACCTTGAATTCGGAGACAGCAGAAACACTACTTGCACCACATGCTTTCGATGCACCTGCAAGATCGCCGTTCTTCACTTCGAAAAGAATGATGATACGAGGATCAACAGCTTCGATGAGCGATGTGATTTTCTTTGGGTTGTCCGCAGCGAGAACGAGCACGTCGACATCGCCAAGCTTTTCGATTTCCGTGTCCGTCCATTCCAACACCGGAGCATCAACAAATGCGATGCGAATATTTTCCGTGTGACATGCGTACGAGACCTGCTTCCCTGCTTCCTGTCCTACTGCGCGAACCGTCACGCCGCCGAAGTCATACTCACCAGGCCAGCTCACTGCCTTCTTATTTTCCAGAGCTTCCTCCGGATGGCTCAAAAGACACCATGTGTCTTTCGGTACTTTGACCGGAAAAACTTCAAACTTTGCGGAGTCGGTAGCGACTGAGCAGGCGGAGCCTTCTGAAGAAGAGAAAGTAATCATTGCGGGAGGATTATAGAGGACTTAGTACAAGGAAGAAACAGCCTGTTTTAGGCTTGCTCCCTGACGATATCGGCTCCGAGCGAACGCAGTTTTTCCTCAAGTCGGTCGTATCCACGTTCGATGTACTGGACGTCGGTAATGACGGTTTCGCCTTCGGCACAAAGCCCTGCAATCACCATAGCGGCGCCTGCGCGGATGTCGTTACTTGCGACCTGCCTTCCCCGAAGTTGCGATGGTCCGATGACAAGTGCTTGGTGCGAATTGAGGATCTCTACTTGCGCCCCCATTTTCTCAAGTTCGTAGAGATACGCCATGCGTCCCTCAAAAAGCACTTCGAAGATTTTGCTCACACCTTCGGCCTGCGTCAGAAGAACGCCGAACGGCGACTGAAGGTCGGTCGGGAAGCCGGGGAAAATATTTGTCTGAATGCGTGTCGCCTTCAGTTTCGATGCAGCACCATCGACGGTGATATCGCCGTTTTCGGCGATAACAAAGGAAGCACCTGCCCTTCGCAGTGCACCGAGGAATGACGTGAGGTGCGATGCAATCGCTCCGCGGATCGTCACCTTCCCTTTGGTCACGATGCCGGCAAGGAGGAATACTCCGGCCTCCAAGTAGTCGGGAGTCACGGCGTGCGTTCCGTCTGGTAGTAGATTTTTCGTTCCATGAATCGTGATCGTGTGCGAACCGATCCCCTCGATTTTTACCCCGCGCTCAGAGAGGAATTTGCAGACATCCTGGACATGCGGCTCTGCCGCTGCCATTTCCACCGTCGTCGTGCCCTCTGTGATGCCTGCGGCGAGAAGAATGTTTTCCGTCGCGGTCACTGAAAATTCCTGGAGAATGACATGGCTCGCTTTCGGGAAACCTTTGAGATGCAGCTTCTGTTCCGTGCTCAAATCTTCGACGCCCATCTGCTGGAATGCTTCGACATGGGCTCCGACCGGGCGCTTTCCGAGCACGCAGCCGCCGGGATAGGCCATTTCGGCTTCACCGAAGCGCGCGAGCAGCGGCCCGAGGAATACGATGGCTCCTCGGAGCTTGCTGACAAGTTCGTGGGAAATCGTTTTGTTCTGGAGCTTTGTCGCGTCGATCGTCACCGTGTTTCCGTCGACCGTTACCGTTGCGCCGAGGTGACGCAAAATCAAGAACATCGTGTTGGTATCGCGGAGACGCGGAACATTCGTAAATACCGTCGTTCCGGCGCACGCGACCGAACCCGCGATGAGAGGGAGTGCGGCATTTTTAGAGCCGCTGATATCCACCGTGCCGGCAAGCGGACGTCCGCCATGGATGCGATACTGAATATTCATAGCGTCGGAAGTAGCGCGCATATCCATCACCTCACTCGCAAAGTGCGCGGAAGCCTTGGAGGAGAGAGCCTGCTCCTTCGTTGGAGTAGTCGTGGTGTGGTTCATCCTCATGCTCGGGAGAGTGTAGCGGAAAACCACTTTTGCGGGAAATCGGCATTTCTAGGCCTTCCTAGGCCTTTTTAGCCAAGCTTCCAGAAGCAGTACAACTGCGCCGATCGTGATGCATGAATCTGCTGCATTGAAGACCGGGAATGTCCCTACAGAGACATAATCTGTCACCAGTCCATCTGGAAGTCTGTCGATAAGATTTGCAATCGCTCCGCCGATGATCAGCCCAAATGCAACCGAAACAAAACGATCAGGTTTTGATGCCACAGCATAGACGCAGACTGCTGTGAGGGCTGAGAGGATCAGCAGCTCCTCCCAAGGAGATGGAATGCTGATGGAAAATGCGATGCCTGGATTTTGCGATAATTTCAGGATGAAAAATCCTGGGATCAGCGTGACAGGTTTTACGATCCCCGATGCCGCCCATGTCACAAGAAGCGAGAGTGTCAGTGCCGACAGAGAAACAAGAAAGAGAATTATGATTAGAGTGTAGCAAGAGAATCTTCCTATAACTCTCCTCTCTGTCACCTCAGCTCGGGTATGATGGACGTCCATGTTCCGGAGAGCAGATTTTCTCCTTCTTGGCATTGCGCTCGGCTTGTCCCTGTTCGGACTGGCGATGATTGCGAGCGTCTCGGTGTATCAGAGCTACCAGCTGACCCAGCGCTTCGTAGAAAGTGGTAGCTGGGAGACTCCCAGCAATGCTTTCTATTTGTGGCGCAGCTTTATTCACATGATCGCAGCACTTGGAGCACTTGGTTTCACAAGCATCGTTCCCTATCACTTTTGGCAACGTCATGCGCGAACTCTCTTTCTTCTGAATATGGGGTTTCTCATCCTCCTTTTCATCCCCGGAGTTGGTAACCAGTACGGTACTGCGCGTAGCTGGTTTCAGCTTGGAGGCTTCTCCATTCAGCCATCTGAATTTTTGAAGCTCACGCTCGTGTTTTACCTTGCCGTGTGGCTGCAGAAAAAAGAGTCATCCATC
>JAKFXO010000017.1 GCA_021731345.1 Candidatus Peribacterales bacterium
AGACAGCGCGTCGTCAGGAAACCCGGAGAAGCTGTTTCCTTCTCTCATGAGGCAACGTACAATCGTTGATACATGGACGATTGTCTTTCCGTTTGCAACCTCCTCAAAGCCGCCGCAGCCTGCTGCGAGCGTCAATTGAACGATTCTTTGTCTGATCTTGAGATTAGTCACTGTCAGGCCACAATCCTCTTAAAGCTCATTGAAGGCCCTGTTTCCATGTCTGTGCTCAGCAAAGAGATGTGCTGTCACAAGAGCAACATCACGCAGATTGTCGGAGGGCTTGAGAAGAAAGGATTCATCGAACGCGCATCGCTCGAAAATGATAAGCGTGTCACACAACTGACACTGACGACAAAAGGCAAAAATGCAGCCCTGGGACTCAAAGGCGTGCTCTGCGGACGAGCAACGGATTGTATGGGAGTGTTTTCTGCGTCCGAGAAAAAGACATTTGCGCTGCTTCTCAAAAAATACATTGAAAAGCACCGCGATCCGAAAGCCGAGTGATATACTTCTCTTCATGGAAAACCCCGCCATTGCGGTGCTGCTTCGGAAGATTGCCGACATCCTGGATTATCAGGGAGTCGCTTTTAAGCCTGGCGCGTACCGCAGAGCTGCGCAGACGATAGAAGATTTGCCGCATGACCTTGCGACACTGAAAGAGAAGAAGGCACTCATGGACTTGCCGGGCATCGGCGACGCTATCGCAGAGAAAATTTTGGAATACCGCACAACCGGACACATTTCGTTTTTAGATAAGCTCATGGCAGATACGCAGATGGGCGCTGCAGGACTCATGAATATTGATGACCTTGGACCTAAGCGCGTTCGTGACATCGAACAACTTCTGAATATCAGGACTGTTCCCGAACTTATCGAGGCAGCGAAAGCCGGAAAGCTGCGTGCGTTGCCGCGCATGAGCGAGAAGATGGAGAAGAAGATTCTGGAAGGCGCACTCAGATCGCAAGATCGCGTGAAGCGTTTCCCGCTGCATGAGATTGACAGTGACGTGACAAAACTTTTAGAGACTCTGAAAAAATTGAAGGGAGTCGTGAAAGCAGAGTCAGCAGGGTCATACCGTCGGCGTAAGGAAACCGTGGGTGACGTCGATGTCCTACTCGCCATGAAGAAGCCAACCGACGAACTTGCAGCAGACATTGCAAAAGCCATTGGTAAACTGTCGTTTGTGGAGCGAGTTGTTGCCGCTGGTAAAACGCGCATAGCTTTTGATCTGAATTCCAAGCTTAGGGTGGATATTCGCATTGTTGACGTGAAGCAATGGGGTAGCGCACTTCTCTATTTCACAGGCAGCAAAGAACACAATATCTCGCTTCGGAAGCTGGCCATCTCCAAAGATATGAAGCTCAACGAATACGCACTCACAAAAGATGACAAGATTCTGGCTTCCAAAGAAGAGGCTGATATTTACAAAGTCCTAGGACTTCCGTTCATTGAGCCTCAGAAGCGTACGGGAGAATTGCCAGCCTAGGCTTTCTTGTCGTTGACCCCAACCACCTGAATCGTGTTGTACGCCAAACCAATTTTATTTTTCGCAGTGAATTTCTCCAGAATATCTTTGCTGATAGCGGTCACAACGGTGCGTCGATGACCAATCGGAACTGTAAACTTGAGCGTCAACAGAATGCCACTTGAGGCAATATCCGTATGCACTTCGGGTTCGCCGACCTCCCACACTGTATAGAATAAGGCTGTACGACGTCTCTGTTGTTTACGCGCTTGTTCTACGAATGCTCCCGCTTCTTTTTTAAGCATCTCTAGGAGTAGTATTTCCGCTTTCTTCCAGTCACTGTCGTACGTGATGGTGACTTGCATTTCCACACCCATGAAGTCAGAGGTTGTGTTGTAGTTGAGGACGGATTCCCTAAGCACCATCGAGTTCGGCATGTTGAGGGTTTTGCCGGTGCGCTCGTGCGCATGCAGCAGGCCATCGACGCTGACCTCAAGCATCGTTGTGCGAAGTGGTCCGATGTCGATGACGTCACCAGTGAATCTGCCAACGCTGACGCGGTCGCCAAGCGTGTAGAGTCTGCGCTGCAAGACGATGATCCAGCCAACGAAATCTTTCAAGATATCCTGCAGTGCGACGGCAATACCGGCACCGACAATGGCGAGTGATGCGAGAACGCTTGGATGATCCGACACGAGCTTGCTGAGAAGCCACATCGTCGTGATTATGTAAATGCTTGCGGTGACAATTTTTGCGATCAGATAGCGACGGTTTTTTTCCTGAATCCTGCGAACGAGGCGCTTGCGAATAAGTCTATCTGCGATGATGGCACCCAGGATGAAAGCGCCGTACGTGAGGAATCCAAAGAAATAGGAGAACTGTTCGTACCACTGCGTGCGGTTCAGCTTTGAAAGGCGGTCGTTTTGAAGAGCAAGGCCAGCTTCCAGCGCATTGACGCGTTCTTCCAAAATAGCTTTCTTCGCCATCAGTTGTCCGTGCGATGTTGTGAGGCGCAGTGAGTCAGTGGAACCTGTGCCACTGAGAGGCGAGTAATACGTGCGCTCTTCTTCCATCAGGAGGTCAATGTCCACTTTGAGTCCACGCAACTGCTCTTCCATGGAGCTCACGAGTGTTCGTTGTCTGTCTACCGCCTTGGGCAGTGCGGCAGTATCAACAAGCTGATCATCTGTTCCTGCTGGTGAGACAATTGCTTTCACCTCGTCATCTGCCTGCTTGCGAATCCTCAAGCGTTCGTCCGTGATCCGCTTTTCGAGATATGCATCTGAACTATTTTTCTTCAAATACGCTTGGTAGAGCGTCGTGAGTTGACGCTCGTCATACGAAAGACTTTGCTGCGCAGAAGCTGCCGCCGGCAAAAGCGCTAGAGACAAGAATAGGCCTGCAATGAATCTGCGTGTAATCGCTAGCGAGTATACAGCACGAGATGCGAGCCAGATAAAAAAAGAGGGAGAATGTCTTCTCCATCTTTGTCTTTGATGTCAGAACAATTATCCGAGAATTCCCGTGCCGTAGAGACCGGCAGTGAGCACGGCCACGATGGACATGAGTTTTACGAGAATGTTGAGGGCTGGACCGGATGTATCCTTGAACGGATCGCCGACCGTATCACCGACAACGGCTGCCTTGTGTGGATCAGAACCTTTGCCACCAAGGTTTCCTTTCTCGATGTATTTCTTCGCGTTGTCCCATGCTCCACCGGAGTTAGCCATGGACGTACCGAGCATCATGGCGGAGACAAGAGTACCTGCGAGTAGTCCTCCGAGAGCTTCCTTACCGAGGAGCAAGCCGATGACGACTGGTGACACCATAGCGAGTAGACCTGGGAGAATCATTTCACGGATGGCGGCACCTGTAGCGATGGCCACACATGTTGTGGTGTCGCCTTCGGCTGTGCCTTCCATGAGACCTTTGATTTCACGGAACTGTCTGCGAACTTCTTCAATGATCGCCATAGCGGCGCGACCAACGGCGCGCATTGTCATCGAACTGAAAACGAAAGGAATCATGCCTCCGAGAAGAAGACCAATGAGAGTCGTTGGGTTCGTGACGTCGATACCAGCAAGTCCTGTCTCTTCCTTATATGCACCGAAGAGAGCGAGACACATGAAGCCTGCGACACCAATAGCGAAACCTTTTCCGATCGCCGCTGTCGTGTTGCCAGCTGCATCGAGTGCATCTGTCTTTTCACGAACTTCTTTTGGAAGCTTGCTCATCTCAGCAATACCACCTGCGTTGTCTGCAACGGGACCGAAAGCATCGATGGCGAGAGTCATAGCGAGAGTCGAGAGCATTCCCACAGCACCGATACCGATGCCGTACATACCGGCTTGCGCGTACGCGATGCCGATAGCGATGACGATGACGATGGTTGGGAGGGCCGTGGAGAGGTAACCGAGTGCAAGACCCTCGATGAGTGCGGTTGCTGCGCCTGTCTTAGCCGAGTTCGCGAGTGAGCGAACAGGACCGTAGGTGTGTGACGTGTAGTACTCTGTGATGAGACCGACAGCGACTCCGGCAATGAGACCAGCTGTGGATGCCCAGAAGACTCCCATAGCTACTTCTGTTGGAAGGAATGCTTTTGCTAGCCACCATGTTCCAGCGACCGCAAGAACAGAAGCGACAAGCATGCCGTTTTTGAGCGCACCCTGAACACCTGCCTCAGTCTTCGTGCGGACGACTGCCATCGCAAGAATGGAGCTCACGATTCCGATGACGGAAACGAGGAGCGGAAAGAGGAGTGCCTGATCCGTACCCCACGTGACATGGAGGCCGACAAGCATGGTTGCAAGAATTGCACCGATGTAGCTTTCAAAGAGGTCAGCTCCCATACCAGCAACGTCGCCGACGTTGTCACCCACGTTATCTGCGATGACGGCTGGGTTTCGTGGATCATCTTCTGGAATACCTGCTTCTACTTTTCCAACGAGGTCTGCACCGACGTCAGCAGCCTTGGTATAGATACCTCCTCCCACACGAGCGAAGAGCGCAACACATGAAGCACCGAAGCTGAAGCCTGTAAGGGACTGCAGAGCGGATGCGGTATCGATCTTGGTTAGAAGGAAAAGGAGAGTTCCAACGAAACCGATGAGGCCAAGTCCGACGACAGAGAGGCCCATGGTGGAACCACTGAGGAACGACACGCGTAGTGCTTTGACGACACTCGTGCGAGCAGCTTCTGCTGTGCGCGTGTTTGCCATCGTGGCTGTGCGCATTCCGATGAATCCGGCGAGAGCCGATGCGAAAGCACCGACGATGAAGCTGATTGCAGTGTACGGAGCTCCCCAGTCTGCACCGACATTCGCCCAACCTGTATCAAGGAAGATATAGATGAGGACGGCTGCGATAAGCATGAAAGGAACGATGACCTGATACTCCTTAGTAAGGAAGGCCATGGCGCCAGCGCGAATTTTTCCACCGAGTGCTTGCATCACGTCGTTTCCCGGATTCTGAGCACCAATGATGGCGCGGCAGACCATAGCGGCAATGACCGCAAAGATGCCGGAACCAAAGGTGATCCAGAGGAGAGAAGACACGGATGAGTGAGCGAAAATGCCAGTCATACGAGAAGGGGAGAAGAAGCAAAAATCACGGCACATCATGGATTCTGCCCATGGCTTCGGCAAGCGCACCGCAGGCTCATGACTTGCATTCTTTCATTTTTGTATTATTACATTTATCTGTCTGTAATGACTCTGTAACCGCACAAAACTGTAAACTTTGATTGCTTTCCCCATACTCTTCCCTCGCTATAGTGAAGGCGTATGTCTTCTTCCTTGAAACTCCGTTCACTCCTAAAACACAACGAAGAAGAGTCACAAAAAATTCCTCTAAGGCTCCCGACCCTGTGTGAAATATGGGTTGTGACCATATCGTGCCTTTGGTTTTTCTGTGGGCTCTTTCTTGATGGATGGGCACATAACCACCGTCCGGAGCTTGAGTCGTTCTTCACTCCTTGGCATGCGGTCTTTTATTCTGGGTACTTTGTCACCGCGTTTTCCCTCCTTCTTATAGTGTGGTTTGGACAACGAAAGAGGGGAGGCTCGTTTATGGCTAACATTCCCGAAGGATTCGGCTCCGCTCTCGTCGGATCAGGGTTATTTCTAGTCGGAGGTATTGGAGACCTCTTGTGGCATGAAATATTTGGCGTTGAAGCGGACATCGAAGCCCTCCTCAGTCCCACTCACCTTATTCTTGCTGTTTCCATGGCACTGATGGTGAGCACAGGGCTACGCGTGTGGTTTCGGACAACGCCTCCTATCGGTGTTCCGAAACTTCTCAGTCAGCTTTCCATGTTGATGTCCAGCGTCTTTACGGTGTCACTCGTGTGGTTCATGACACAGTTCTCGCACTTCATCATTCCTCGGGCTTCAGGCCTTCGTCCTGAAGGGGGCGTCGCTGACATGTCACAGAATATTGCAATCACCGGTTACCTGCTTCATATCGTTGTCATCATCGCTTTTATTTTGTTCATTGCTCGCCGTGCGCGCATCGCAGCTGGAGGATTCACATTTCTGTTTGCGGGCTCCATGCTTTCCATGGCACTCATGCGTGATGGTCTTGATCTCGTACCAGCTGGCATCGTCGCAGGCCTTGTCGCAGACATCTTGTCACGCAAACTTCATCCGTTTGAACTACATCGTAAAGAAGTGCGAGCATTCGGCTTCATCATCCCAGCAACATTTTTTACTGCGTATTTTTTGACGCTCTCTGTCACAGACGGAATTTGGTGGAGCGTTCATCTGTGGACTGGTTCCATCGTGATGGCAGGACTTGCAGGACTTCTCACCACATTCCTTGTGCTTCCTCT
>JAKFXO010000004.1 GCA_021731345.1 Candidatus Peribacterales bacterium
TACCGTTTCTGCGAATCTTGAGAACAACTGTCGTACCACGCTCTCCGCGGATGTAGGACACAGCTTTCTCGACGCCAAGACCTTTTAAGATAACTCCATTAGCCTCCAAAATTTCATCGCCTGCCTGAATGCCTGCCTTCTCTGCAGGTGAACCCGGGAGCGGAGTCACAACTGTCACAACACCGGCCTTGTCCTCTACATGAGCACCAATACCTGTGACTTCTCCTTTGATTTGAGACTGAAAATCATCTGCTCCAGCAGGTCGGAAGAATGTGCTGTACGGATCATTCAGTGAATTGACCATGCCTTCGATGGCCTTGTACGCAGCTTCATCTTTATCGATTTTGTCTGCGTGAATGTAGTCGCGCTGAATCAGATCCCATACCGCGTACAGAATGTCCTGATGCGGAATAGACTCTTGAGAAAATGTGATGGGAACTGTAATCGTAGTCTTCACAGTCTGCTGACCACTGACTGCCTGCAGAAGAGACAATGTCTCAATGCCCGTAAGAGACTGATTGAAACCAAAGAGCGTTGCGCTCTGCGGAACCATCCACTTGAGTGCAACGGCATTCTGTACGGCTTGTTTCTGGACATCGGTCTTCACATCCTTATAGCCTGAGACATCGCTCGTCTCCTGTTTATCTGTGAGAGCAGTGAGAACTTCCAGCGCTTCACCACGAGTGATCGGTCGGCTCAGTGTGTATTGGGCACTAGTACCGAACACGGTGAGTGCTCCATGCAACTGAGCTGCACACAGTGTTTGCTTCATGCCGCGTGGATAGCGTGTGTACGGAAGCCTGCATGTTTTTTCGTTCTTTTCTAGATCAAGCGCTATAAACGACCATGAGAGAAAGTTAGCGCGACTCACTGTCTTCGCAGATGTATCGACAATACCGACAATAGACTTGGCCGCAGCAAAGCTTGGAGCCAGCAAGAATAAAACTGCAGATGCAGAAACGAGACGGCGACGAAAAACCATACGCATAGGGGTGAAATGTTGCGTTATGGTACGCCTCTTTACGGTGCTGAAACAAACGACTGCGCCTCGACGATGTTTCCAAATTCTTTCATATCCTCCTCACGTGCAAAAAGTGCTGAAAGCAGCCAGAAACCACCAACCACGTACAGAAGCGCAGGAACGAGGACGACGCCGACATTGCTGAGGAAATGATCATCAGCCATCCCGAGGAGCGCACCGACAGTATTCGGGTTGCCTGGGAGAACGTCAGGCAGTGAAACGATGAAATCAAAGAGGCCATGAAGCACAATGGCGAAGAAGAGGCCCTTGGCCATTTGAACTCTTGCAAAGAGCGTTTCAGTACGAAGATTCAACATGCGATGCATAGCAAAGACGATGGGATGCGTGCGTCCTGCTTCAAATTGTTTTCGAAGCAGAGGGGAAGCGAAGAATGCGAGTCCGAAGTAATAACCAAGTACACCTGTTGAAAGGATGTGCACCATCATCGTCAGAATACCGCGACCAAATACCGCACCAATGAGCGGTCCCCACTGTGGAGACGGTGACTCCAAAAGATAGTTTTTCACAAATCCAACAAAGTACGTGGGGTTGGCTAAGTTCTCAGCAAATGCAAAGCCAAGCGCGACGATGATGGCAAGTTGTAACGTGTCATCAATGGAACGGAAGAACTCATGGCTGGAATGTCGCAACACCCAGTACTTACTGATTTCTTCAATGACACCGACGATGAGATACGTAACGAGTGTGACGAGAATAATGGATGTATTTCCTGTCGTATTTTTGAAAATGCTTTCTGCGACAAATACTTCCGAGGAACCACCGAAACTCAGTGGAACAACCTTGAACAAGAAGAAATTCAATTCGATGCCACGAACCATGAGCTCGTGATAAAAAAGAATTGGAACCGTACTGAGCATGCCCGCAAAAAAAGCGAGTACGACGATAGACAAGCGTTCTTTGTGGTAACCCAGGAACAACTTGCACCAGACAATGACCGGTAGCAGAGCAATAACCGCAGCGATGGCAGTAGCAAGTAACTCTGTCTTAGTGCTGTAGCGAAGCATGGCGTAGCTGACCCAGAACAAGAATGTTCCAAGCACTGTCGCTTTGATGGTCGGGTTCCACGGTCCAAAGAGGAACCTCCAACCAATGACAACACACGTGATGCCAAGCGCCATGAGGAACGGATCTTCGCCAATACCGGTTTCAAAGAATGCGCGTTTGAATGCGATGAGAATCCACGTCACGAGCGTACCCAGGACAAACGCGTAGAAATATTTGTAGCGATCTTTGTTACCGTGCCATCGAAGCTGGTCAAATATGCCCAGCGCCGAAATGGCGACAAAGACAAAAATCGTACGATAGAGCGCTGTCGAACCGGTGAGTGATGCGATGGATGTATTCTTTCCGTACCGAAGTGACAGAGCAAAAAGCAGTCCCGCGATGATGACAGAGACAGCAATGGCACCCATCCTCGGAAGGTACGGATGTGTCTTCTCGATGCTGGCCAACGACTCCTCTTCCACAGCCTTCACGTTCATCACACCCGTCCACACACGAATGAGGATGAATGCAGCGCCGATTGCACCGATGACGAGGAGGAATTGAATCATGTTGATGTAATCCGTTGATTATACCATTTTTTTGGCTTGAAGAAAACATCGGATGGCTCCAGAGAGCCAGGACTCTGGAGCCCTCCCCAAGGCGCCTATTCACTGGTAGCGTATGCGCGTGGCCATAGCCACAAATCGGACTTTTCGCCCCCTTCGCATGCCAGCACCCTCGCTCGAGTCACTCGTTTCCCTCTGCAAACGCCGAGGATTCATTTTCCCAGGCTCTGAGATTTACGGAGGTCTTGCGAACACGTGGGACTACGGTCCACTCGGACTTGCGATCAAAAACCGCATTCAGCAGGAATGGTGGAAGCGCTTTGTCCATACTCGCCGCGATATGGTCGGCATCGAGACTGGCATCCTCATGAACCCGAAAGTCTGGGAGGCAAGCGGCCACGTCTCGAACTTCGGTGACCCTCTTGTGGACTGCAAGAAATGTAAGGAGCGTTTCCGCGGGGATAAACTGTTGGAAGAAAAAATCGGCGTGGAAGGTGCAGCAGTTCTGACACTCGACCAAGTGCAGCCGATGCTCGTTGCAGAAAAAATCGGATGTCCGTCCTGCGGTGCTGTCGACTGGGCAGTCGCGAAGAAATTCAACCTCATGTTCAAGACACAGCAAGGCGTGATCGAAGGTGAAGGAGCTGATATTTATCTGCGTCCAGAGACAGCTCAGGGAATGTTTGTAAACTTCAAAAATATCGCTCAAACAAGCCGCAAACGCCTCCCCTTTGGAGTCGCTCAAGTTGGTACTGTGTTCCGCAATGAAATCACACCAGGTAACTTCACATTCCGCACACGCGAGTTCCAGCAAATGGAGATCGAGTACTTCGTGGAACCCGGAACCGAAGGACCAATTTTTGAGAGCTGGAAAGATGTGATGTGGCAGTGGTGTCTGGACATCGGACTCTCTCCTGAGCGACTGAGAATTCGTGAACACACAAAAGAAGAACTCTCACACTATTCGTCTCGCACGCTCGACATTGAGTACAAGTATCCATGGGGATGGGGCGAACTCTACGGACTCGCGAACCGTGCAGACTTTGATCTGACACAGCACGCTAAATTTAGCGGACAAGATATGACGTACACGGATCCCGATGATCCAAAAAAGAAATTTACACCGTACGTCGTGGAGCCGACTTTCGGTCTCACCCGCACGGTACTTGCCGTACTTCTCGAAGCATACGAGGAAGAAAAACTTGCTGAAGATGACACACGCACGGTGCTGCACCTCAAGCCACTCGTTGCTCCGTTTGATCTCGCTATTCTTCCACTCTCAAAGAAGGAACACCTCAGCAGTTACGCAGAAGAGTTGCACAAAAAAATTGTACAAGAAACAGGGCTCGTCGTGGACTATGACCTTACGGGTTCCATCGGAAAGCGGTACCGCAGACAAGATGAAGTCGGTACACCGAAGTGCATCACTGTGGACTTCGGAACGATCGGTGAGGACGCAGCGCAGGGAGAAAAAGATACGGTGACAATCCGCGACCGCGATACGCAGACGCAGGAACGCCTCACGATCTCAGCTCTCATCTAGAAGCTGAAAGCTCGCTAGAAACCGACACCAGTCGGCATCCTGCATTCACCCTGAACGTAGCCAGCGCCCGTCTGACCTGCGCCGATGTTTGGATTGAAGACCTCCTTCCACATTCCTCCACGACGCTGACAATCAGCCTGTGGAGAAAGACACTGACGAACGCCTGGGGAAATCTCACTCACGATGTAGTCTTTTTGACAGTAACAACCCTGCACCCCCTGAGAACCTGGCGGCGTAAAATAAAATCCGATACCACAGGAACATCCTGCAGCTCTCACATCAGGACACTGGAGCCCAGTCGGTGTAACGACTGATCCGCCAGCAATACATGTCGGTGTACCGCCTGTCTGTGCGCAGAGAGTGTTCTTCGCCTCAATGATGGCACGATCAGCAGCATTCGGAATACACACACCCTGATACAACTCCTTTCCTTGCTGCTGACACTCAGCAATCTGGGATGACATAACGCTACCTACGGAAGCAGGCATGGTGATATCGACTCCGGCTGATGCGGCGCCAGCACTCATGGCACCTGGATCTGTTGTAGGAATAGGTGACGGCGCAAACGATGACGCATTTGATGCTGTCGTCATCCACTCAGCTTTTTTCTTCGCGCAGAGAACATCGCAATAATTTTTATCCGCGATACCAGCCTGCGACTGCACGCATCCACCAAGTGCGATATTGCACACCCATCCTGCTTCAGCATTTCCGAGCGAACTCATGATGAGCGGGTTTGTCATGCCTCCCATCAGACTCCCCTGCAGACTCGTCACGTACACGGCAGATGATGCTAGTGTCAGAACGATACCCACCATAAACATGAGTGCCGTGGTCGAAGTCGGCGCACCGGAAGTCTTTTTCATAGATATGGGTGTGAGAAAATGTTTTAAGTATTATACAATATTTTATATATTTTGTAAATATTCAATCCGATGACTCCTGAGGACTCCGTGGCTTGCAGAAGACAGGGTAGGCGTGTATAAAGAGTCGGCTTTCAAAAGCTAACCCTCCCCGACCGATCGCGCGGTCCTGATCCCCTGCCAAGAATGTCGGCACGGGAAATCCTCCGCACAGAGCGAGATGACGTCAGGGAGTAGACCCCAAGGATTCCCATCACCATTTATTCTCTTCGCGCCCTAGGCGCATTCTTCCCCCATCTGTATGGCGATTCCGTCGTCGAAAGAACTTATCTCCGCTGCATGCCACTTCGGCCACCGCAAAGAAAAGTGGAACCCGAAAATGAAGCATGATCTCTTCGGTGTCCGCCGCGGAGTCCACATCTTTGACATTGAGAAGACGGAAGCTGGTCTCAAGAAAGTCTGTGACGAGCTCCGCTCCATGCAGAAGTCCGGTAAGACGATTCTCTTCGTCTCCACCAAGCTCCAGGCCCTCAACGCCATCGAGCAGACAAGCCGCGCGCTTGGTCAGCCGGTCGTCACAAAGAAGTGGGTTCCAGGACTCCTCACAAACTGGTCCACGATCAAGAACCGTATCCGTTACTACCTTGATCTTCAGTCCTCGTTCCGCACGGGTGACGTGGAGAAGTACACGAAGAAAGAGCAGGTGGTGCTCCGCAAGGAACTCGCCAAGCTTGATGCCGGGTTTGCCGGTGTGTCCACGATGAAAGGTCTTCCTGATGCAGTCTTCATCATCGACGCAGTCCGTGACCGCGTCGCAGTTTTGGAGGCTCGCAAGCTCGGTATTCCGGTGTTTGGTATCTGTGACTCCAACGGTGATCCAGATGATTTCAAAGTCTACATCCCAGCAAACGATGACGCTGTGAAGTCCCTTGAGATGATCCTTGGCTGCATCCAGTCCGAACTGGAAGGCGCTAAGCCAGCCAAGACCGACGAGTCCATGAAGGCCTAAGTCCGTATTTCACTTTCCCCTCCCGCCCATGTCCATCACTGCAGAACAAGTCGCCAAGCTTCGCGCCCGCACGGGTAGCGGAATCTTGGATGCAAAGAACGCTCTAGAG
>JAKFXO010000050.1 GCA_021731345.1 Candidatus Peribacterales bacterium
CGGAACCCAAGAAGGGAGCCCGCAGGTTTTCGGTGTTACTGAGGAGTTTTTCAATAACCAGAATATCTCGGCAAAAGACGGAAGACTTCTTGAAAAAGAGGACGTCGATGGCGGAAAAGGCGTGGCGGTGCTTGGAAGTGATACCGCAGAAAAATTCTTCGGATCAATTGATCCTCTCGGCAAGCGCATCAAAGTCGGCAATAACCACTTTACGGTCGTTGGTGTCGCTGGCGCTCTCGGCACCCAGTTTTTCCAGAGTGCCGATGAACGCGTGTACGTACCGTTTACCGTTGCGAGAAATGTCACGGGTCAGAAGTACCTGAGCTACATGACCATGCTTGCAACCGGCAGTTTTGACCGTGCGTTCGACGATGTGAAGACGCTCCTTCGCCGTCGCCATGGTATTGATAATCCGAAGGATGATGAGAAGAAGGACGACTTTGTCGTCCACTCATCCGAGGAAGCCAACGACATTCTTAGTTCAGTGTCGCTTGGTCTCACGATGTTCATCACCGCCATTGCTGCCATCTCACTCATCGTGGGCGGTATTGGAATCATGAATATCATGCTTGTGTCGGTGACCGAAAGGACACGTGAAATTGGTCTGCGCAAAGCCATCGGCGCAAACGGACGGGACATTCTCATGCAGTTTTTGTTGGAGGCGATTTTCCTCACCATCATCGGCGGCATCATTGGGCAGATCATCGGTGTTGGTCTCTCATTCTTCATAGCCATGATCGTGCAGAAATTTCTTGCGAAGTATGTTTTTGCGGTGTCGATTAACGCCGTCATCGCTTCATTCTTCATGGCTGTTGCCACGGGCATAGCCTTTGGTATTTCCCCAGCCAAGAAAGCGGCATCACTTCATCCTATTGAAGCTCTCCGATACGAATAATCCCATGCGCACCCAAGACATTGTCGGCGCAGCGGTGAAAGCGATCTTTGTGAACAAGAAGCGCTCACTCCTCACCATGCTCGGCATCATCATCGGTGTTGCGTCGGTTGTGCTTATGGTCAGTATCGGTCGCACGTTTCAGACGTACATTCTCACGCAAATCGAATCCATCGGTACCAACATGGTGGAAGTTGCACCGTCGGGGCTCGATAAATTTGGCGGTAGCCTGACGGGTCTTTCCTTTGATGATTACGTCGCTGTGAAGGCGCTCTCGACTGTCGAGAACGTATCGCCTGTCATTCTCATCGGTAAGTCGATTACCTACGGCAAAGAAGAAATCACGCCGATGATCATGGGAGCGTACAAAGAGTTTGCGGGCATCTACGGCCTCAGAGTGGACCATGGTCGTGAACTGATGGAGAACGACGAACAGGGTGCGTCAGCAGTCGCTGTCATCGGTGCGCAGACTGCCGAAGACCTCTTTGGTAACGCAGAGCCGCTTGGTAAACGCATCGCTATTGATGATGCAACATTCACGGTGATCGGCGTCCTCGAGAAAAAAGGTTCTGCGCTTCTGCAGGACTTCGACAAAATCGTTCTCGTTCCGTTCAGCACTGCTCGTTCCACCACTGGCCAGCGTCACCTGACGTACATGGTCATGAGTGCCATTGGTGATCCTGATCTCGCTGTGCAGGACATTACTGATCTTCTGCGTCAGCGCCACAACATCAAAAATCCGGAGAACGATCCAGACAAAGATGACTTCATTGCACGCACCGCAGAGCAGATGACGGAGACCATTGGAGCTGTGACGCTCGGACTCACGGTATTTCTCTCGCTCGTTGCGGCTATCTCACTCCTCGTCGGTGGCATCGGCATCATGAACATCATGCTTGTGTCGGTCACTGAGCGCACCAGAGAGATTGGACTACGCAAAGCTCTCGGCGCACGCAAAAACGATATTCTTCTTCAGTTCCTTCTGGAGGCTGTCAGCCTTACTGTGACGGGCGGCATCATTGGCCTCAGCATTGGTATTTTCTTTGGATGGTTTTTGACGCAGCTCGCGTCCAAGGCTCTGGGTGATATTCAGTTCATTCTTTCTGTCTCTTCCATTGGCTTGGCACTTGCCATGGCCATCGGTACCGGACTCGTGTTCGGAATTTTCCCAGCCAAAAAAGCTGCCAGCTTGAGTCCGATGGAGGCGCTCAGGTACGAGTAATTATTACGCGTTTGGTCGTGTGCCGATGCTCTCAGAGAACCTGAGCAAGTATCCATCTGGATCTGCCACGACGAATTGCTTATTGCCGACGGTATCGGTGGCTCTTCGGTACCACTTTTCTTCGATCTCCATAAAAAACGGGAAGCCAGCACTGCGGATGGTTTCATAGAGATCGTCGATGTGGTCGGTTGTTACTTGGAAATTCACGCCGCGGCCGAACGGTTTTTCCAGCGTTCCGCTGCGCCACTTTCGGTCAGTGTCGTTCAGTTCTTCGATCATGAGGGCTGTGCCTTGTCTTTCCAGGTATGCGAATTTTGCTTCCGGCCGATCGTACGTAATGGAGAAACCCAAGACACGGCAATAGAAGTCCAAGGACTTCGTTAGATCCGAACAATACAATTCTGGAACGAGAGGATGATTCATGATGACAGAATACATCTTCTTGTCCTTTCTTTGTCCGAGCGACAAAGAAAGGACCAAAGAAAACGCGTGCGCGCAGACTCCCGCCAGCAGACCCCCACTGCTGCGCGCGCCTACCCTTTGGATGTAGTTTTTCTCATTATTTGGTAAACATAGCTCACAAAAAAATGCGGCGAAGTGTTGGGTGCCGAAGGCGGGCCCCAACGCTGGAGCCGCTCCATTAAGAGGAAGGAGAGTCCATGAGAGGAAATCCCTTAAGGGACTGCGCACCAAGCCTCTTACTTCGTTCGAGAGCTTGTCGCTGGGAGCCGTAGGTTTCCTTTCATGAGTTTGTGGTGGGCCGGGAAGGATTCGAACCTTCGAAGGCATAAGCCGTCAGATTTACAGTCTGATGCGTTTGGCCACTTCGCTACCGACCCACGTATGTATTCAAAGAGCCCGCAGATCATACGTGTCCGATGCAAACACGGCAACAACCAAGCGTAAACCCGGTGTCTCACATGTCCATTTCTTGTCCAAAAGACGAATTTTTGAAGTCTAGCAATTGGCTGGTTCCTGCTTATTTGTCAATTCTACACGAAATAGAGCCTTGTGCAGCTTCCCATCACCACTCTAGAATCTCGTCCATCTACTACTTCTTCCCCTTTTTCCCATGATCGTTCAGTCCCACGTTAAGGAAGTTCTTTCCAAGATGGACCTCCGCTGCGGCGGCGACTTCTGCGATGCTCTCGCTAAGGCTTGCGAGGACCTCGTCAAGAAGGCTGCTTGGCGCTGCAAGGAGAACAAGCGCCAGACCGTCTACGGCTGCGACTGCTAATTTCCTAACGTTTATAAAGAAGGACGCCATCCCTCGGGGTGGCGTTTTTCGTTGGTGTTGATAGCAATGAAGAATAACGGTCCAGACCGTTGCGCTATCGATGGTCAGATGGCACGGTGTTTTAGATGCGACGATTCTTGCCGCTACTTATCGGGTGTCTTGTGATCGTCCTACCCACGATGGTGTTTGCTGCGCCTAGACAACTGCAAAGCGCTGTAGAGGCACGACGTCTCATGAGACAAGCCGCGCCAAAGCCGCAAGCAGCAACGTGTGTCTCGTCCGAGGATTGGATCACGAAAAACGTAGACCTGCAGAAAGTCAGAGAGACGTGGCTCGGCTGGTACAACGCTGAGAGAACAAAGCGCGGTCTTCCCGCGTATCGCATAGAGCCTCAGCTGAACCGCACAGCTGCACTATGGTCTGCGAGGTCAGCGGTGAAGGGCATCATGGAGCACAAACGTGATGGCACGACTGCGTACTACGACTATGGCGCGATCAAGAGTTGGTTCAAGCATCTCGGACTTGAGTTCAAGAACGTCAAAAGCATGACGTTCACCGAGAATATTGGCCGTGGTCCGTATTCCTGCAAAGAGTCTGACTGCACGCAAAAACTCCTGAAGGCTATCCGCTACAGTTTTGATTACTATCTTGCCGAGGAGGGGAAAGCGTACCGTCCCCATTTCAATGCAATCGTGAATCCGTCATTCCAGATGATGGGTTTCGGTCTTGCCGTGAAAAATGGCCAGTATTACCTCACAGCTCACTTCGGTACGGAGATCGTTTCTAGCCCCCTACAAGTATGTACTGTCGGTGGCTAAAGCAATGGAAAGTACAAAAAAATGATTGAATTGCACTGTCAATAACGTCTCGTAAGAAAGTAGAGGAAAATTCGTCTTGTTACGTATCTATCTATTTCCCAAACATTTTTTATGCAGAAAATTCTTGCTGCTGGTATGACCGCAGCTCTCTCGATGGCACTTGCTGTTCCAGCTTTTGCTGAAGACGGTGCCATGTCCAGCTCGTCATCCTCTGAGACCAGTTCCAGTTCGTCATCCACAGTATCATCGTCCGCATCCACGACTTCGTCGTCTTCTTCGAATCCAAATAGATTGATGAAGGCAAAAGAGAAGGCAAACAGAGTTATGAGCAGTAAGCCTGCTATTGACCTCACATGTGCACAGACTGCTGTTGCGAAGCGTGAAGCAGCACTCGCAACTGCGGTCGATGCCTACTACACGTCCATGAAGTCAGCCATGACTACTCGCGCCGCAGCACTTGCAGCAGCATGGGGTCAGACTGATGCTTCTGCTCGTGAGACCGCAATCCGCGCTGCACACACTGCTTTCAGGACGTCCGCAAAGACGGCTACTGCAACGGTCCGTACAGCACGCAAAGAAGCTTGGAAGACCTTCAAATCTGATGCGAAGGCTTGCAAGATCAGCGTTCCAAAAGCTGAGTCCGACGCAGAGAAGACAGACGCCGCAATGTAATTCGTCAAAAAATCAGGGAGGTGTGCAGAGTGCACGCCTCTCTTTTTTTTAGGCAATCGTGAGTTTACGGTAGAGGATCGCGACTCCGGCAAGTGCTGGGATCAGGAGCATGAGTGCGCCCTCTGGACCTGTCTTCGTGACGCTTGTCGGTTTGTGTTTCACAATTTGCTGAAGCGGAGCGCCGCTATGCAGGTTCTGTGCTTCCTTGGCTGCGGCAACGATAGCTTCGATCTTCGTCTGCTCCTGAAGTCCGCTTGTGACGGTGTATGGGTTCACCGGAATCTGGGTCGTGAATGATTCCTGTGACTGTTCGGATGATCCTTCGTTGTTTGAAAGACTGATGGTTGCCGTTTCACCCGAGTGCTCTGTTTTCTGAATCGTGATAGTCGGTGCAGATGATGCAGTGTCAGTAGGAGTTGAAGAGATCGTCACTGGCTCGCCACTACCGAAAGGCAATGGGATTTCAAGGGGTGCAGGCTCTGAGGAAGCAGCCGCAGCTACCTGCCGCGCTTCTACGGTAATCGTGAGAGTCTTGTCGTCTGGAAGTGTTTCTGAGAAATACGTAAATGTACCGTTTGCGTCTTCCGGAACCGTGAACTCAAAAGACGTATCAAACAGCACCTGTACCGGGAAAAGCTCGCGTCCATCTTTGGATTTAATAACCTGCGGATCAGGATTTTTATTTGACAGTGTCAGCGTGTCACCAGGATGCAGTGTGATGGTATCTGGTGAGAACACGCCATCGGTTGTTATCTCAACAGTGATGCCTGCTGTCTCGGTTCCTCCTGTGAGATCTCCGAAGATATTACCCAAACCAAACTGAAATCCGATGGCACCAAGAACGAGCACAACGCCAAGGAACGCCGACATGCGCATGGAAGCTGGGTTCAGAGCGACACCTTGATGATGGAGCACGATATGATCAGCATTTCCGTGTGCGATGTCAGTAGCAGGACCAGCCTGTTTTTCAGCTGCTGGAGCTGAAGATTGCCGCACAGGGACGACGACTTCGTCATCCGTTGCGTTCCAGCCAGCGATGGAATCGTCAGCGAACATTTAGGAAGGAAGGACTAGTTGGCGGCGGAACGCGAAAGCGGTGCCAATGAGAGC
>JAKFXO010000078.1 GCA_021731345.1 Candidatus Peribacterales bacterium
ATTCTTTGCCCCGTTAGGGCATCGAAACAGACGCTCTCGTCACTCCTGTCGATTCTGAAAAAAATGAAGCTGAAGACCGAAGTCATGACGCCCGAAACGCACGATGAACTCATGCTGACGGTACAGGTCGTGCCGCATTTGAAGAGCCTTCTGATGGCTGACGTACTTCGAAAGCTGGAGCCTGACCTTGGCACCGTTCTCAAAACATGCACGCCGACCTACGAAATGGAATTCAACGTCATCGCCAGATTCCTCGATGATCATCCGGACCTCTACATGCCAATTATCTTTAGGAATCCAGGAACACCGACGGTGCTTCGAGCCCTGCAGAAAAACATTTCCGAGTACCTCGTCATCGCCGAATCAGGAGATCTGCCGGCCGCCGAGAAAATGTACCGAGAATGCCAGACTGTCTTCCGTCCGCATCTGAAAAAGGCCAGAAATCACAGCGAAGCTTGTATTCGTACTCTTCTTTCCCTGACACGATGATTGTCTATACCCTAGGACCCGCAGGCACATTCTCGCACGAGGCAACTCTCGCCATTTTTCCAGAAGCCGACATTCGGTTTGCACCGAACTTCGACAGACTTTTTGACATGCTGTCTGCAGATACAAAGGCACTCGGTGTTGTTCCAATTGAAAATTCGCTGCACGGTTCCATCGATGAAATTTTAGATTTACTCCGCGAAAGTGAGGTCAAGATTTGGCGTATGCAGGATGTGCGCATTCGTCATGCATTCGGTTGCAAAGACCCGACTCTGGTCACAAAAGTTGCGAGTCACCCTCAGGCACTGCGGCAAAGTAGGCTGTGGCTCAAGAAGCAGTATCCCGACGCCATTCACCTCTCTACTGCCAGCACCGCCGCTGCAGTCGATCTTGCAAAGACCGATGCATCTGTCGGTGCCATCGCATCTTCTAAGCTCATAGCGTCCTCTGGCTTACAGCTGATCAGTGAAGACGTTGAGGGGACGAACAACACTACACGCTTTGGCATCGTTTCCGACACTGACCCGTTTCCAGGCTCTCACCGTAACCAGATGAGTATTGCTATTCATCCGCCGAAAGATGACAAACCTGGGCTTTTACATTTACTTCTCACACCGTTCAAAGTGCACGATGTGAACCTCACGCGCATCGAAAATCGACCGACCGGTAAGAGGCTCGGCGACTACAACTTCTTCGTCGACTTTGTCGGAAGCCCCGATGATGCGCGTACGAACAAAGTCCTCTCGGAACTTTCCGAACTCGCCGAGATCAGAATCCTCGGTGAGTGGTAACGATTCATGGAAGGCAAACCTACGGTTTTCCTTCCATGGGCCATCCTTTCCCTTCCATGGAGCGCTCCAGCATTGGGGCCCGCGAGACCCAATGCTTCGCGCAAACCTCTACTCATTAACTACTTTATTCCAATCATTTATGTCTCCCTCTCCATTCTCCAAGCTACCGGTTCCAAAACCTGATCCGCTCTTCGCGATCGCAGCGGAGGCCGAGGCAGCAGGAGCGGCAGCCATCAACGGCACGCTTGGGATTTTTATGGATGAGGACGGAAAGCCTTTGGTGTTTCCAAGCGTCATCGAAACGCTCTCATTTCTGGAGAGACATCTGCAGACTTTTAACTACTCGTATCCGCCACTGACGGGACTACCGAAGTATCGTGATGCTGTGACGAAACTCATTTGTCAGGATGATCGTGAAGTCGTTGCATCCATTGCTTCAACCGGAGGTACAGGAGCACTCGCTATTAACTTGCGTCTCATGAAGATGCTCCTCGGAGAGGGGAATAACGATGTCCTGCTTCCAAGTCCTGCGTGGGGAAATCATCCGCCAGTATGTAAGTGGGCGGGTTTCAATGTTGTTGAAACTCCGTACATTCAGGGTGGCAAGGCATCGGTGGATGGCGTCATCGAAACGGTGAAGAAGCATGAGAAACCATTCGGCATTCTGCTACAGGTTGGTTGTCACAATCCCACCGGTTTAGATTTTGACCGTGAGCAGTGGGCAGATCTTTTGGATGCATTGCAGAAAAAAGAATGCGTCGTACTTCTCGATTTTGCATACCAAGGATTCAAAGGTGAACCTGAGACCGATACCGAGCCCATTCGCATGTGTCGTGAGAGAAATCTCACAACACTCGTTACGTGGTCCGCGTCCAAAAATCATTCCATCTACGGCCTTCGTACAGGTCTTGCCGCAGCGTTCGTGAAAGACATGACTGAAAAGAAAACGGTGGAGGGTACATACTCAAGCATCAGCCGTGGTCTGCATTCTGCAGCTCCTACGTTTGGTCAGGCCATCGTGGCGCTTGTACAGGACAGGAGCCAAGACACATGGAGAGAGGATCTCGCAAATGCTCGTGCTGTCATGAAGCGCAAGCGTCAGCTCATGTTGGAGCACTTGCCAGCATCTTTTAGAAATTCGCTATCTGGTTACGGCATGTTTGCCATGCTGCCGCTGACGGTGGATCAGGTGAATAGGCTCAAGCACGATTACAAAGTTTTCCTGCTTCTGGATGGCCGTATCAATATTGGTGGCATTCCGGAGGCTAAGATTAAAGATTTGTGCGATAAGATCGCAGCGGTTCTGTGATACCATAGCGAGCCCATGTTCACCGGAGTCATCGAATCAACGGCCAAGATCCTTGGGAAGACCGACTCCGGTCTGACTCTCGCTCGTCCTGCAACTTTCGATGACCTCAAGATCGGTTGCAGTATCGCAGTCTCCGGTGCGTGCTTATCAGTCACAAAGTTTGACGATGCATCAATGTCCTTTGATGTCGTACCGACGACGTTTGAGAAAACGAAACTCGGTTCGCTTGTGATGGGCGATAGTGTGAACCTTGAGCGAGCACTGCCCGCGCACGGACGACTGGAAGGTCACATTGTCCTCGGTCACTGCGAAGGAGTCGCTACCGTTCTTTCCTTTGAAAAAGGAATGCTGACGATGTCCGTGCCTGCATCACTGACGCCGTATATTGTTCTTCATGGTTCCATCACGCTTGATGGAGTTGCACTCACTGTTGCGAATATTCAGGGTACGACTGTCACGGTTGCGATCATTCCGCATACACTCAGCATTACGACACTTGGTACTGTAAAAAAAGGCGATATGCTCAACGTCGAGTCTGATATTGTCGGTAAGTACATCCTCAAAGCACATGGTTCTCAGTGAAACCCCAAACTTCGGCGAATGTATCGTGAATCCTGATTGGAGTATCGCAATCGTGCGTTCCGTCTGGTATGACGAACTCACGATGCAGATGGTAAAAGATGCGACCGATACGCTCGTAGCGGCCGGCATCAAGCCTGAAAATATTAGTGTCATCAATGCACCCGGCTCGTACGAATTGCCTCTCCTTTGTAAGGGCGCACTTCTTGCTGGTGCTGATGGCTGCATCGCATTCGGTATCATTGTGCAGGGTTCTACGCATCACGCAGGACTCGTAGCTGATCAGTCCGCAGCAGGGTGCATGCACGTGCAGCTCGAGCTCCAAAAGCCCATCACGTTCGAAGTTCTGTTCGTCGATATCTTGGAAGATGCTAAAACTCGCGCAATCGGGAAAAATGCAAAAGGTCCGCTTGCAGCCAAGACACTTCTGAGTTCGCTTGCGCGACTGAAGGATTTGCGTTGAGGCGTGTTGTATAAGAGATGTGTTCAAGCGTACGATCGCATCCGTCCGCTTTCCGCCTCTCTTATGTCGTTCCGACGCTCTCTTGCCTTGGCAGCCGTGCTGCTTCTTCCGCTTGCCGTTTCGGCAGCCGGACTTTTCCCTGATGTCGGAGATAATCATCCGTTCAAACGAGAGATTGAATCACTCGCTAAAGCGGGCGTCGTGAAAGGCAATCCAGATGGAAAGTTCTATCCCGATAGAAGTGTGAACCGCGCAGAGTTTCTAAAAATGCTCTACGTCGCCACAAATCGTACGCCGAATGCCGTCTCATCATCCTGCTTCACTGATGTGGAACACGGCAGCTGGTACGAGTCCTACGTCTGCGACGCAGCATCTAAGAAAAACGGTTTCGTGCAGGGATACAGCGACGGTAAGTTCCGTCCTTCAAGCCCAGTGAGTCGCACGGAGGCACTCAAAATGACATTTACTGTTTTCGGTCTCAATGCCCCAGATATCAACTCTGATGATCAGGACATCATTAACTTCGTGGATGTCTCCGTCAGTGCTTGGTACAGCAAATACATTCGTGCCGCATACACGATCGGTATTTTGCCGATCGCAACTCAAGGAGGAGCTCACTTCTATCCAGATCAAGAGCTTCTGCGCGGTGAAGCAGCTGCATACATCTGGAACGGCATGTACCCAAAGACAACGTCTAGCTCATCGTCTTCCTCTTCGTCGTCATCTTCTTCAAGCAGCGTTTCGTCATCTGCATCATCTGCGATGAGTTCATCCTCCTCCTCTGCAGCACCTGTCAGTAAGAACGTATCGTTCCCTTTCTCGGATACCTCGCTCTTCTCAGGTAAGCAGTCCACGAGTTACATGTTTGAACTCAAGGCTGCAAAGACGAACATTTCTGTAACGGTACAGACCACTGGCTACTATCCATCTGATGTCAGCTGCCGCCTCTATCTTCTCAATGCTTCTGGCTTTTCCGATGAGTACTACCTCGGTGTGCAAAACGAGAGCAGTTGTTCGCTCGTCGTGAACGCTCGTCCAGGTAAGTACCAGCTCCAGCTCCAGCCAACAGTTGCTGATGTACCGTACACGGTGACTGCTAAGAGTGGCGCAACTGATGGTAATGACGGCTTTATCGACGCACTCAATGTAGGCGACATGGTGCCACGCACAGCAACGTTGGACACAGGTGACCTGTACGACTGGTACACATTCACGATGAATAAGAAGCTCACGGCAACGGTGGATGTCACGGCACAGGAAAAAATCGCATGCATCATCTACACGCCAGCAGATGTTGATCAGTACGGATTCACCGGACCTGAGTGCGGCAAGCCGTATGACTTCGTACCGGGTGTGAAGTACACCATCGGAGTCGGACGCGGCATGGGTGTCAGCCCGATCAAGAAGCTTACATATACGCTCAAGTGGCAGTAGGAATTACTCACCTCTGAAATGAGAACGCCCCGCAAGGGGCGTTTTTTGTGCTATCATCCCGACCCATGAAGAAGCGTTCTCCAAGTTCGGTTGATGAGGCGGTAAAGGCCATGAAGGCCGGAAAGTTTGTGATTGTCGTTGATGACGAAAATCGTGAGAACGAAGGTGACTTGGTCTTGGCTGCAGAATTTGCAACGGCGGAAAAACTGGCGTTCGTCATTCGTCATACCGGAGGAGTTGTGTGTTTGGCACTTAGCAACCAAATCGCCGACAGGCTTGATCTACCCGCTATGGTGAGCCGCAATACGAGCAAGCGTTCGACACCGTTCACCGTGAGCATCGAAGCGAAAGACGGAGTGGATACGGGTATTTCTGCCGCAGATCGTGCAACGACCATTCTTACGGCGATGAATCCGCGCTCCGAGCCTGAAGATCTTCACCGGCCTGGCCATGTCTTTCCGCTTCGCGCGCAGGATGGTGGCGTTCTCTGGCGCAGCGGTCATACTGAGGCTTCGGTTGATCTCTGTAAGATTGCAGGCTTGCGTGAAGGTGCGGTCATCAGCGAACTCATGAATGAAGATGGCACGATGATGAGACTTCCTGAGCTGAAGGCGTTTTCTAAGAAATTTCACATTCCGTTACTGACGGTGAAAGATCTCATCGGTCGGCGTCGCAAAGATGAGTCGCTCATCATGCTCGCAGCTCGCAGTGAGCTTGAAACTCGCTACGGACACTTTGAGATTTCGGTATACACGGATGTCCTTCATCGCAAAGAACACGTCGCACTCCGTATGGGCGAGGTGACATCTGAAAAGCCGGTTCTCGTACGCGTTCACTCAGAGTGCATCACTGGAGACGTCTTTGGTTCGCATCACT
>JAKFXO010000123.1 GCA_021731345.1 Candidatus Peribacterales bacterium
ATTGCTTTATAATATACTCATGGAAAAAAGCACTGTTGATCATGAAGTGGATGCCATTCTAGAGAAAATTGGAGATGCTGAGTTACGTGGCATTACCTCTACCGAAAGGAGAAGCGCTGTCGGACGAACAGTCAAATTTCTAGGTCTCAGTTCGAACAAAGAGGTCCATCAACTCATTGAAATAATTAAGACTCATGAGGCGCAACTCAATGTCCATACTGGACCAAGCGACCCAAACGACCTCGACGATTAGCGAGCCTTCACCGAAGGCAAGTCACACACAACTTTCACGGGCTGCACTACATGCTCGGGCTTCTTTCCTGAGATGAATTCTCGAATCGCTTGAAATGAATCCGCATACATATTTTTCATAGAATCATCTGCGTAGAAAGCGATATGCGGAGTAGCAACGACTCGAGGATGCGCTACAAGTTGTGTATTTCCCTCAAAGTTTGTCTCGTGCTCCAGAACATCCAAAAGAGCATAGGAGAGCTTTCCAGAGTTCAAAGCCTCGAGAAGAGCCGTGGAATCAATGAGCCCACCTCGCGCCGTATTCACGAGCACGGCACCTGATTTCATCAGAGAGAGCGCCGAATGATTGATGATATGTTTGGTGTCCGGAGTCTCAGGAATGTGTAACGTAATAATGTCACTCTCGCGGAGAAGTTCGTCCACAGAGACGTAGCGCACTCCAAATTTTTCAATAATCTCCAGCGTACGACACTGATCGGTTGCAAGTATTTTCATGCCGAATCCATGGGCAATCTTGCTCACCGCACAACCAATTTTGCCGGTTCCAATGATGCCAAGAGTCTTCCCACGTAGTGCGATACCTCGAAGTCCGTGATAGTCAAAGAGTCCGCTTTCTACTTTTTTGTCAGCCTCTGGAATATGACGAAGTGTTGAAAGTAGAAGCGCAAAAACATGTTCGGCAATGACATGAGAACCGTAGTCTGGGACGTTACAGACGGTAATACCGAGTTTCGTGCATGCATCTAAATCAATGTGATTGAAACCGACGGATCTGGTACTCAGTAGCTTAAGGTCTGGCAACTGAGTGAGTATCTCTTTCGTAAATTGGGTATGAATAAAGCACGACACTACGTTGGCGCCTGCACAAGCTTTGACGAGTTCCTGTCCTACCAGCACGCCTTCAGTACACACGGCATCGGGAAACTCTGACAAAACGAGCTTACTGTCTTCCGGATCAACTTCGAGAAAGCGCATGACAGGCATGCGAGAAGTATATCCTTTATAAGAGGAAAAGGGATTATAATCACATCGTTTCGTATTTCTTTCTCCATTCACCATGATGCACACAATGGATGGCCCAGGTATGGGCATTGGCTTACTTCACGCTCTCGGAGCAATTCACTTCCTTGCGGCACTCGCACTGCTTGTTGGCACAGCCTTCCTGCTTGGATGGTGTATCAAACAGTTGACGCAGGCTCAGCTCAAAAAGTGGGGAATAATTTTGGTGGCAGTAGGGGGTATCGTCTGTCTTCTGACTGTCGGCGCAGGCATGAGTATGCATTCCGGTCGCTCTGGAACAATGATGATGAAAAGCGATGACGGAAAAATGATGATGATGAAAAAAATGGGAACCACCAAAGATGGCGACGCTATGGATATGTCGATGAAAGGAATGTCTATGATGCTAGACGGAAAGACCGGCGACGCGTTTGACCAAGCGTTCATTGAGATGATGATCCCGCACCACGAGGGTGCGATCGATATGGCTAAACTTGCACAGAAAAACGCAGGTCACGCTGAGATCAAGAAAATGGCTGACGACATCATCTCAGCGCAACAAAAAGAGATCGATCAGATGAATGCATGGCTCACAGCGTGGGGCATGGCGAACTAATGAAGAAACAAGCCGGGGCGTCATGCGACGCTCCGGTTTTTTTAGAACCACAGCATAAAACCGGCCATGAGTGCCATCGAAACATCTTCGATGAGCGCAACTTTCGTGAGCGGAACTTTGAGAAGCGTACCAAGACAGGCGCACTGAAACTGCTTTTTTTGCACAAGACTTCGGGCTACACCAAGTGCGCTAAATGTCATGAGAACAACCGTGACAATATTTGTCGCATACATTTCAAAGTGCGTGAGATACGCAAGGCCGAGGCCAAGCTCCAAGAACGGATACACATAACCATACGCTGGCACTTTTGCCGCTAAAAGATCGTACATCGCGTAGCCACGTGCAAAACCTGCAATGTCCATAAGCTTCAGTCCCGAAAAGACCAAAAAGAAACCGGCCATGAAATTCATCATAATCTCCGCAACATCGACATACCCCATACTGGAAACATCACGCACTGCTGCGGCAGTCGTGACCAGTGTGATGAGGCTTACGATGACAATAAGCGGCTTATACTGAACAATCAGACTTTCAGCTCGTGGTTTTTCGGCCTGTGGAGAGCAGCACGATCCATCCATACCAACAGTATACTCCACATATATCCAGAATCAGCAGTTTTCAGCTACTCTTTATTCCTATGAACTCACGTCAGGCAAACGACGCAATCACAGTGTCATGGCAAGAGATCGGCATCACGCTCGGGCTCATGCTCGCAGCCGCCTTCATAGTCTTTGGCGCAGCGGTCGGTTTCGGTTTTCTAGATTTTGATGATTCGTATTTGATTTATGGAAACCTAGCTGCTCGCGGACCGTCGCTTTCACACATCGTGCAAGCATTCACGACATTTGACCCAGAACTCTACATTCCGGTCACACTTCTCAGTTACCAATTTGATTACCTACTCGGCGGACTGAGTGGGGGAACGCATCACTTCACCAATCTTGTGCTCCATGCACTCAATGGCGCACTCGTAAGTTATCTCGTTTTTCTTCTTCTCGGGCGTAAGCGCATTGCTCTCGGCTGCGGGCTTCTCTTTGTCATTCACCCGATCAATACCGAAGCAGCTGTGTGGCTCTCGGGACGAAAAGATGTGTTGTCGTCTTTCTTTTATCTGGCCACGATGTGTCTCTACCTGCGCTATCTGTACGCGGGAAACCGACGTTTATGGGCTGCAGCGCTGGGACTGTTTGCCCTTGGACTACTTGCGAAAGTATCCATCCTCACGCTTCCGGTAGCCGTTCTTCTTTTGGAGGTGCTCATGCGTGAACGAAAAGAATGGACACTACGCCCTGTCCTCGACACCGTGCCATTTTTCGCACTCTCGGGCGTGTTTGCAGTCATCGCAGCACTCGGCAAAGAGCGTGTCATTGGCTCATCCACACTGACAGAAACACTGCTCATGGCTGCAAAAAGCACCGTGTTCTATCTCGAGAAACTAATCATCCCCACGAATCTCTCACCCATTTATCCATATCTGAAAGCTATCACTATTTCGTCACCGGATTTTTATGTGCCGGTCATCATCATCGCAACTCTTGGAGTCATCGCATTTCTCAGTCTACGAAAAACAAAATGGATCGCCATTTGCTCACTTCTGTTTCTCACAACACTCGCTCCATCATTTCTGAACTTTCACAAAGGCACGATGGTGTTCTTTGCGGTTGATCGTTATGCGTACCTTCCAATGGTCTGGCTGGTACTGCTGCTTGCAGTTAGCTTTAGCGAACTCACTGACAGAATGCACAAAAAAACCGTACGACAACTTTTTGCAGTGTCACTTGGTTTTATCGCAGCAACATTTGCAGCGATCTCCATGAACCAAACAAAACTGTGGGTGAATGATGAAACACTCTTCTCCTACGTTCTAACTCTGCATCCGGGTTCTGTATCTGCGCGCACAAGTCTTGCTGCCGTGTACCGAAATCAGGGGAGGGGAGTGGATGAAATCGAAGTGCTCGAAGAAGGTCTAAAAATTCAAAAGAACGTGGCGTACTACACAGGTATCGGCAGTGCTGCAGCCAGACAAGGAAAACTAGATGAAGCAGAAACGCTCTACGGACAGGCAAGAATCTTAGATCCGACAAATCCTGAACCATTTTTCTTTTTAGGTTCTCTCGAAGAACAAAGAAGTAATGCTGAGAAAGCTGTTGGATACTACAAAGAAGCCATTCGCTTCGATGAGAGCTACGTTGCCGCATACAATAATCTCGGCGCGGTCTATCAGGATCAGGGAAAGATGCCGGAAGCAGAAGATATGTTCCGAATGGCAGTCGAGTGGAACCCAAATTTCATGGAAGGCCTGTACAACCTGTTCCAAATTTTGGAGATGCAAAAAAAGCGAGATGAAGCATTTCCGTATCTCGTGAAAGCATATGAACTGAATCCAGAGAATTCCGATATCACGATCGGATATGCGTATCGGATGAACGAGCGCGGCAAAAAATCAGAAGCCATCAAGGCTCTCCGGTACTTGCTTTCCGTCGAACCAAACAACTCGGCAGCAAAACGCTATCTTCAGCAACTTCAACCAGCCAGCCCCGAACCTGAAACAACGGATGCCGCAGAAAGGCGTACGCAAAGGCTTCAGGACCGCGAAAATCTGTAATCGTGCGCTGCGCTTTTCTCCTGTATAATTCGCGCATGCGCCGGTTTGTTTTTGCGCTTGTTCTCGGTCTAAGTCCGTTGCTCGCTGGGCCGAGTGTGTTTGGGCAGTCCGTTCCTTTGGAACCGAACGCTATTCAGGCAGTCATCACCGGACCCAGTGATATTGCAGTTGGACGAACAATTATTCTTGATGCGTCATCGAGTCGTGTCGCTGGAGACAAAACTGATTACCGATGGACGATCGATGAAACAAAACAGGCGATCGGCCGCAATGTGGAAGCAATCTTCACGCCTGAAAAACCGGGAGTACTAACATTCCGCCTCACGCTCAAGACAACGGGTCTCAGTGGCAAAGCTGAAGAAGCAGAAGCCTTGCACACAGTGACTGTCTTCAAACGAAAGATCATCGTACTTGCAGATGACTCCGTATCACCGGATAAACTTGAGACACATGCGCGTGAAGCACTGAAAGATGGAGTCTTCGTGAAAATCATTCAAACAGCGCCAGGAACGCCTAGGCTCCTTGTTGAGGATGTTCTCATGAAGATGCTCTCTGAGGATAAGGGCGCGCTCGCAGGGGCTGATGCCATCGTGATTTGGACGGAAGGAATTTCGGGGCTTCAGGCACTCATGCGCGCCGTGCAGTCCGACCCCGAGCGTCAGGCGGCTATTCACAACCAATCCATCGTCATTCTTTCCGAAGGCAGCCTCGGTACTGTCGCGCGTACGACACAAGGCGCGCTCACACTCCTTGATCCTGCTGACATCATCATTACGCGAAGCGAAGCGATCAACCCACTCATCAACGCCGCGAATATGGATGAGTTCCGCACGGCTATTAAAACTCGTGATATCGGATCGCTCACACTGAGCTCCGCATCAGCTGGACTCCGTCCGTGGGACTTCATGTCGATCCTCGTGAACTATCTTCTCTCGCATGGAGTCTCAGCCCAAGCGGTGATCCTCCTCCTTATTCTTCCGATCATCGCGACAATTTTTGCGTTCCTAAAGCAAATCATTGGTATCACATCTTTTGGCTTATACACGCCATCCATCGTTGCCCTCAGTTTCCTTGCACTCGGCTGGCAGATCGGACTTTTGTTCCTTCTGTTCATCCTCATCATGGGATACCTGACGCGTTCTGCGATGAAGCGTTGGCGCCTTCTGTACATTCCGAAAGTCGCCATCATTCTGACCGTGCTCAGTTTCACACTGCTTCTGCTTGTCGCCATCGGAACTTCCGCAGGTCTAGCATTCCCGCGCGATACGGTCTTCATTCTTCTCATCATGTCGGCGCTTGCAGAAAACTTCCTGAACCTCAAAACAGAAGAAGGTTGGCGCTCCGCGATTCTCGGTATTGCAGAAACTGTCTTCGGCTCGCTGCTCTGTGTCTTCATCGTGCAGTCAGATTGGCTGCAGTCCACTGTTCTCGCATATCCAGA
>JAKFXO010000117.1 GCA_021731345.1 Candidatus Peribacterales bacterium
AAAAAAAGTGTAAAACCAAAAATGTTCTCTATTAAGAACATCCCACATCTTCGTTTTATGCAAAAGTGGCCTCATTTTTTTGTAAAAATAGTCTAAATAGTTCAAATGAATTGGCAAACTAATTGATTGCCTTGAAGGCTCATAAGATTGATTTGGATATCTACTAACCTCGTACCAAGGATTAAATTTTTTAACAATCTTTTTAAGATAGCTGTTATTAAATAAATCAATCTCTAGCTGTGTGGTAGATAGCTTGCTTGCTTTATTCCAAAGATTATTTAGGTCATGGCCTGAAACATCTTTCGCAGTCTTTTCAACAATGAATGATTTAAGTGCACATTCAATCATTTGATGACCCGTAAAGGTTAATTCACGCATTAAGCAATGATGTGCTAACAAACGTGCTACAACATAATGACTACAAGCATGCTCGTAAAATTGACGACTTAAATCTTCGGGACTTTTATTTTTTACAATGACAATTTGATCGGTGATACTTTCATCCGTATTTATCCTCGCCTCAATCTCATTTTCACTTAGCATGATTGCATCATAACATTCACATCCTAATCATCAGCAAAAACTAAACCCCCAACCCATTCTTCTTCCTCTCTTTCGTCATAAGCCAAAAAAGGTAGGGGATACAAGAACACCGCAGGTCGGAGACCTACTCCAGATGAAAAGGGGATTAGATTTACCCGAGAACGAGAAGCCTGAGCATGAGCGCGGGTGCTGCCGTCAGGACGACGGAGAGGAGGAATGCGCGGCCGATGCTGGTGTATTGCTGCTTGGACATTAGTACCTTAATAACGTGTGGGAATGCATTTTGTTACACGAAAAACTGCACAACCGAGTCCCTGCAGGGCAAACTGCAGGCGCCTGACCTCCGGAGCAGACCCGGGAAGGTATACGTTCATGGCTTGTGGGTGAGCAAAACCTGACACGAGTGCGAGCACCGCCTGCACCACTCCCTCCCCCGATCCCTGGAAGTCCATATCGCGGCAATCTAGGACCAACTTCCTATCCCTTGCCTGTGGCGAGCGGTTGACTGGTGTCATTGACTTGAGTGTACGCTCGTACACCCATGAAATCAAGGGGAAAGTTTGGACAGATTCCAAATCCGATCTCTTGTGACATGACTCTCGCCACTCTCAACCTCCTCCCCCACCCCTCCGATGAATTTTTTTAGGAGTAGATGAGCTAGAAGGCAGGGGACAAGCTGACATAACTCCCCCGGACTCTTGGCTTTTAGAGGCTCTTTTGTCAGCTTCTCCTGACTTTTCTGGCCTTTTTGAGGGGGTAGTAGCCACCTATAAGCCGCATTCAGGTACCTGAGGGGAGCTTATAGGCCATTTTGCATAGGATTTCATACTGAAAAACCAAATCCGTCGATCATGAGTTTTGCACATATCTGTGCACAAATAGGGAAGCGGGAAAATATGTGAAAATCAGTACTTATCCGCAGATGTATGCGAAAAACATGTGGCGGGGGAGTGAATCTGACCTGTCTCGTGAATAACGCACAATGTATCTTGTACATGATTAAATATGTCTAGTTGTTCAAAACGAACGACATAGGCTTAGTTCTCCTGCTCGATAATAGAGATGCTATTTCCGATCGTTGGTAACTGGAACGCCCATGGCGGCCAGACTTTGATTTCCACCTTATCAACCTCCGGCAGGTTCTTGATGATCCTATTTGCTTCGGCGACTGTCTTCCCTGCTACGTTGTCGCGAATGTACTTACCGAACTTGGCGCCGTTTGGGGTAATAGGGTTGATCACATAGCGTTGCGTGTATGTCAAATCCGACGTGATCTTCACCCATTTGAAATCATCATCCCACGGGGCGATGACGTTTAAGTCCATGTTCTCCTTGGTTAGTGATGTTGGGACGACAGTCTTATCAGCAGAGACTCTGAGGAGCACTTCTTCCTTCAGAAGGTCCAAGAGCTCGTTTTCGTCGTACAAGATGACCGTGTATTCGATATTGCCGGAAATAGGCACTGACGCCACGTTCTGACCGATAAACGCCTCAGACAGGTCAAAGTCCTTATAGACGAGTTTCGTAAGCTCTTCGCGCTGGAGCTGAACGAAGTTTGTACCGTTCACCTTATTAAATCCGATTCGTTCTTCTTCCACCTGCTGCTTTGCGACTGTGAGCAACTCCTGTTCTAATCTCTGTTTGGCACCCGGCTTACTCTTCGTACCGTTTACATCTTCTTTCGTGAGAATGTTCACGTATGACGTGCTGCCGCCGGATGCTGGTTTGTCGTTACGTGCATACACAAACTTGCGCTCCCCTTCGGTAAGTCCTGGAAAATCCCACTTCACACCGGCAGGAACGTTACCGCGATCCCCGACGACTTCGCCATACTGATCCAGCGGATCGGCTGCAGCCGTGACCTGCGTCTTGGAACCGGCCTCCATAATGAGATCATCCTGCAGCCTAAATCGCATACCTGCTTGGTTTGTGAGACGCGTTCCCTGCCTAAGAGAATATTTTTCCGCACTGTCATTGAAGACGGTGATGGCCATCGTCGCATTTTTACCCGTGAAGTTTTTACTGACCTGATCATAAGTCAGCGTGCGGTTGATCTGTACGGTGAGAAGCTTCAGCGTGAGAACGCGAACGCGATCCTCCGGTACTGGCAAAACAGCTCCTGAAGCCATGAGATACACGTTTGTCGTAAAACTACCGGACTCTTGGTTTGGCCAAATATGGATCTCCGATGACGGCAGAAGCTTGAAAAACACGAAGAGAAAGACGATGACACTGAGACCTAAGAGCCCCCAAATGCGAAACTTCGGCAGTGACAAAAGTCCCACTACTTGGAGCCTGCTTCGGATGTCCTGACGCCACGATACGGGACTGAACGAACGAACGGCTTCAGCCTCATTTGGCTGTCCTTTGAGTATCGGACGTAGTTGCTTCAGTGTCTGCATCGTCTCCCAGCCACACTTGTGGGCAAGCTCACGAACCCGAGAATCTTTCAACGCGAGGATCAGACGCCTGTCTGCATTGAGCGCTTTCGCTTCACGGAAAAATGATGACAGCTGTTCGCTTGTGAGATCCTTAAAACCTTCAGGGGTTGCAACCAAAAGCACAGTGCCAGCGATGCGCCGCACTGAGCCAAGAAGCGAGCTTCCGGTTGGCTGCTCCGGAGCGATGAGCACGGTGAGAGATGGTGGCAGCTTTTCTGCTTCCTCGGACATGGCGGAAAGTATGCCCGAAAACGCATGGATCAGAAATCACGACAAGCGAGTCGGCCAGTCAAAATGTCCGCTCAGTGGAATGTCGTACACCCAGCGTACACCTATTATTTTTTCAAAACCTCGAGCGACTCAAACGTCTTACCGGAAATGAACTCCAGCATGGCTCCCCCGCCCATACTGACAAATGTGTACGCCTTCAGTGAAAATTTATATTTCAGATGGAAGTCGATGGTGTCGCCGCCGCCGATGAGACTGATCGCTCCCCCTTTCGTCGCTTCGGCAATTGCCTCTGCAATGCGCTTGGTGGCGTGCGAAAAACGGTTAAATTCGTACACGCCCAGAGGGCCGTTCCAGATGATCAGCTTGCTAGATTTGATAGCTGCAATGTATCTCTCGATGGTGATTTTGCCGATGTCGTAGATCGCCATGTCACCAATGACATCTTCGACCGGAAGATCCAACTTTTCAGCGGTTTCGCTGAGCTCGTTCGCCACAACCGCATCACGAGGAACGTGAATTTTAGCGCGTCCTTCTTTGGCACTTTCAAGCATGAGCGTCTGCGCCAGCTCAATGCCTTCAGCGTCGTATTTGGAAGCTCCAACGTCAAATCCGCGTGCGGCGATGAGTGTATTTGCGATGCATCCGCCAACGAGAATGTGATCTCCTTTCTGGAGAAATCTCTCGATGACCGGAACCTTAGTTTCCATCTTTGCTCCAGCGATGATGAGTGTCACAGGCCTCGTAGGCTTTTCGATGGCAATGCTCAGGTGTGAAATCTCCTGCTCGAGATTGAACCCCATGTAGGCAGGAAGCAGCTTCGCGACTCCGACCATACTGGCGTGAACGCGGTGACAGTTCGTAAATGCATCGTTCACGTAGACATCGCCAAGTTTTGCGAGTGCCTTGGAAAACTCTGGATCATTCTTTTTTTCCTGCGGATGAAACCGAAGATTTTCAAGCAACACGACTTCGCCAGGCTTGGCTTTGGCGACGGCTTTTTCGGCTTCTGGCCCAATGCAATCTGATGCGAAATGTACTGTCGTCTTCAGAATTTTCTCAAGAACTTCCACGATCGGTTTCTGACTAAATTTCGGGTCTGGACCATCTTTTGGGCGTCCCTGATGAGCCATGAGAATGAGCACAGCTCCAGAGTCGATGATGAAGCTCATTGTTTTCTTGATAGCCTCAACGCGCGTGATATCAGTAATGCTTCCGTCATCTTCCATCGGCAAGTCAAATCCGGCGCGAAGAAGTACTCGTTTACCTTTGATATCTGCGTCTGAAAGTAGGCGGTAGGTCATGAGGCAAGTGTACGCATGACAGTTCTCGGCGCAAGGAACAGGCTCCACCGAGTGGAGAAAAATCAATCCAAAACTATTTAGGCCATCCAAAGCTTCAAAATCGCTTCTGGGTTGTTTCCAAGAAAATACCCTATGAGCACTCCCCTCTCGTTTTTGACCGTATCGACTCGTCCATCGGTAACTGATGCATCGAGTGTGTCCATCAGTGACACTGCGTCTGCCTGCAAAGGCTCAGAAAGGACGTATCCCCTCCTCTCTAAGAGAAACATCTCGGAAAACCGTGTCACAAGATCATGTTTGTTGTGAGTTCGGTAGAAATCAAAAAAACCATCAACCCCCTCTTTTTTCAGGAGTTCGTTCCATGTTTTGCGGGCGTTCGCCGTGCAAATGGGTCCTAGGAGCCCGAAGACGTATTCGTGAGCCATGATGCTACAATTCTAGTCGTATATGCAGCTTCCCGCGATCATTGCATTCGTCCTCGCTGTCTTTGGGTATCTACTCAGCCTGAAGCTTTTTCCAGTCCTCGGGCTACTGGATTTTCCAGAGCGCTACGGCCTCAAGCGCGGCCGACTCCCCTACCCAGCTGGGATCATAGCCGTCGTCATCTTTCTTGCTGTCTTTGCATTCGCTACACCGATCGGACTGAAGGAGTCAGGAGTCATGCTCGCCGTCGTCATTCTGGCACTAACGTCATTTATTGATGATCGCACTCCCCTACCCTCGTGGGTTCGGTTACTGATTCAGGTCACCGTAGCGTTCATCGTGTTTGCCGCTGGTTCTCGCATCTACACCCTCACAAGTCCTGTCGGTGGAATTCTGAAACTAGACTCACTGGTGTTCAGCGCAGGTTCGCTCGGTACACTTCCAGTTTTGAGCGGTGTGTTCACCGTCGTGTGGTTGCTTTTCACTATCAACGCTCTCAACTGGTTCGACGGCATTCCTGGACAAGTCAGCGTCATCTCCATGATTGGCTTTCTCATGCTCGGTCTTCTCGCCTATTTCCGAAACGGTGAAACAGACACCGCTGAGATCGCATTTATTCTCGCGGCCATCGCTGCGGCCGGCATCTTTTTTGATTTTCCTCCGGGCAAAGTGTTGCTCGGTGACACCGGCTCCATGTTCTTTGGACTTATGCTCGGGCTGCTTGGTGTGTATCACGGCGGCAAGGTGGCAACGATCTTTCTGGCTCTCGGTATTACTCTGCTGGATGCGGCTTTTGTCATCATCCGTCGCATCGCACGCGGCCGCTCCCCTCTCCAGGGCGGACGCGATCATCTCCATCATTTACTGCTCGATAAAGGTTGGAGCCCGAAGCACATCATCG
>JAKFXO010000046.1 GCA_021731345.1 Candidatus Peribacterales bacterium
GGCGAGGAGTCGGCAGCAAAGCCTACAAAACGTCAGGCACCAGACCCAGTCATGCTGTCGTCATATGCTGACGCACTGACGGTCACAGAAGATTTGGGTACTGAGAAAGATTCTGACGGACGCGTGTTGTATCACTACAAAGTCGCACTGAAGTCAGAAACACTGTCATCAATACCGGATGGTGGAAGCATAGAGGCTGCATCCGGACTTTCGGCGCACGGAGAAATGTGGATCGACAGTTCAGACTTCTCGCTTTCACATGTTATTTGGAATATTCGCGGTATTCCGACATCTCTTGGCCTCATCACGCTTCGTGCAGACGCTCTATTCTCAGATTACAACTCTGCATCTCAAATTCAGACTCCCGTTGGCACCGCAGCGACTCTTCCACTAGAGAGTATCTTTGCCATCTTTTCGTCGTAGTCGCCAGTTTCGCTTTGTCTGACTTCAATAGATACTGTACGCAGACACATGCCAGAAACTCCGCCATCATCTCCGGTCGACGGCATTACGCTGTCGCAGCCGAATCAGGCACCTATTCAGAAAAACCCAACGCCTGAGGTGCTTCCCGTTGCAGCTGCGCCAGTGGTTACTCCGGCAAAGAAGAAAAACGCTATCAACATTGCGCTCATTGCGTACCTTGGCTTTGCTTTTGTGTATGCGCTTCCGGCACTCGTGCTCATGGCCATGTTTCCGCGTCCGGATGGCAGCATGGCTGATCTGAAAACTATTGGAACTGCGATGTACGCACTTGGAGCACTTGCGTGGCTTCTCTTTGCAGTGATCGGCTTCGTTCGTATCTCAAGTATCAAGGATCATCCACGCATGAGGTTTTTCGCAAGCATTCGGCTCGTAGTAGTTGCTTTACCTCTCATCATTCTAAGTGCAACTACAGCATACCTTATCAATGTTCCACCGAAGCTCAGACTTGAAGTCACTGCACCAAAAGCCGCAGCAGATTTTGTTGCACCTGTGTCTGTGAGCTTTGGAATGGAGACTGCTCTGAAAATTTTTGCGCAGCAAAATTTGAAACCTCTCAAATTCGAATGGGATTACAACAACGATGCAGTCGTTGACCAAGAAACTTTTGACCCAGTTTCCACATATCTTATTTCGAAGGCTGGAATTTTTAACGTTGTCGCAAAAGTAACGATGACCGATGGCACCGTGAAGCAGGTCGTGTATCGTCTTGTTATTCCTAGGGCTAGCTTTGGCCTTCAGCCTGGTCAGCCAATTATTGATGAACCAGCAACATTTTCTATTGAACATTTATTCCCGAAGACAGCTGATTCTGCAGCACCGAAACTCTTCAAGGCAAAATGGGACTTTGATGGCGATGGAAACGCAGATGTGGAGACCGATAAACTGACGACAAGTTACATCTATCACAAGCTTGGGAAAGTGAATGTGACCGTTTCCATGACACTAACAAACCAGTCTCAGTCTTCGTTGCAGCGCAGTATTGAGGTTGTCAGGCCGCCCGAGCAACCTTTCCCGATCACGCTTGAAACAGAGCCGCAAACATTGCTAGGGCCGCCTCCTTTCGGAGTGCTTTTTTCTCTGAAAACAAAAGAGCCAATTGCTAACGCAACGTGGGACTTTGGTAACCAAAAGACAGCGGAAGGATTGCGCGTGGCTCAGGTGTACAACACGGTTGGTACGTACGTTGTGAACGTCACGGCTCGGTCTCAAAGTGGCTCAGTTGCAAAGCTTTCCAAAGTCGTGAGGGTCACTAACCCACTCGAGATTCGTGATCTCACATTTGAAGGAAATGTGGTGCGAAACTTCACTGTGGAAGGTCAGGTTCCGCTGACCGTTGACCTGACACCTTTGACACAGCAGCCGCTAATCTCATTTTCGTGGGATGCGCTGAACGCACCGGAATCTGAAATTACGGATAAGTCTTTCCATGCTGTCTATCGTGACGAAGGGAAGTATTCTATTGATCTCATCGGTATTGATCCTGATCAAAACGTTTTTCGTAAGCGTTTGACGATTACTGCGCTGCCCCCTGAATCTGAGGTGTCATTTAGCATGGATCCTGCAGCTCCTACGGCTCCGGCAAAAGTGAAGTTTGATGCGTCAGATACCTTTATCCCATCCGGTGAGGAAATTACTGGTTTTGAGTGGGAATTTGGCGATGGAGACACATCGGGTGATAACAAATTCTCTGGTGCACGCGTTGATCACGTCTTCCAGAGGCCAGGTACGTACACCATCACACTGACTGTTCGCACCATCTCAGGTAATAACTACAGCGGCAAACAGACGCTTACGGTCAGGGCACCGCTGCTTGATGCATGTTTCATGCCAAGTCGTAAAAACGGCAAGGCTCCTTTGGGAGTGAAGTTTGATGCCAGCTGCTCCACGGGAGAGTTTGACTCGTGGGCGTGGGACTTTGGTGACGGAGCACAGAGTGACGTTCAGAGCCCGACGCATGTATTCCTGAAGTCTGGTGAGTTTACAGTTTCCGTGACAGGAACAACGAAGGATGGACTCAAGAGTACTAAATCCACTACCATCACGGTCGCAGAATAATTATGAAGTCACAGACTCTCATCCGCGGCATCGCCGTTGCAGGCATCATTGCAATCGTTCTTGGCATGATGCTACCGGCTCTCAGCTCTATTCCGTTTTAGTCGGATGTAGAAGTGCTTCCAAAGAGGACGTCGCAAGCGTCCGGAAGCCTGACTGTTCGCTCTTTTTTTCAGCGTGCTGAAAGTATGCCGCAGATGCGATCATCGCTGCATTATCGGTGCAGTACGCAAGAGATGAAGGCCACCTGACAACGACATTTGAGCGTGCACCGATTTCGGTTGCCATGGTTCGCAGACGTGTGTTCGCTGAGACGCCACCTACGATGTGTAATTCTTTTGTATCTGGATACATATCAAGAGCTAGTGTCACACGGCTGCCGAGGTGTCTACAGATTGCAAATTGGTAGCTTGCGGCAATATCGGTTCTGGCTTTATCTTCCAGTGCTTTGTCACTCAGGTCACGAAGAAGATACTTGAGAGATGTCTTCAGCCCTGAAAAACTGAAGTCTGGTTTTTTGTCATGCGACAGTGGATTTGGGAATTCGTACGCTGTTTCATCTCCGCTTGCGGCAAGTTTGGAGAGTGCGGGGCCGCCAGGGTAGGGGAGTCCGAGCAGTACTGCGCCTTTATCAAAAGCTTCGCCAGCTGCATCATCTCGCGTCGTTCCGACACGAATGCCCGATGTATGGCTGGTTCGGTACCAGAGGTCGCTGTGTCCGCCAGACACGGAAAGCGTCAGCACCGGAAACTGTACGTCCGATGACGCCAGCCATGTGGAGCAAAGGTGACCTAGTGTGTGATGCACTGCAAGAAGTGGCTTTTTCCATAGTGCTGCGAGGACACGAGCGGTAGAGGTACCAACAAGCAGAGAGCCTAAGAGTCCCGGTCCGTACGTCACTGCTATCGCATCAAGTTGGTCACAGGTGATAGAAGCTTTTTTGAGCGCCAATTCTATGACAGGAAGAATGCTTTCCAGTTGCTTGCGCGCTGCATCTTCAGGGATTACACCGCCAAGTGATACGAAATCGTGTTTTGAGCTTGAAATGACGCAGCTTTGGACTTCATGTCCAGAGCGTACGACAGCGGCTGACGTTTCATCACACGATGTTTCGATGCCCAGAATACGCATGCGCTGAAGCATACCACTGTATAATCAGCTCGTGATCGCATTCTTTCCCTCTAGAGAAATCTTCCTAGCCGTTGGCCCAGTGCTCGTGCATTGGTACGGCATTATGTATGCAATCGCATTTTTGCTCGGCATGTGGATGTTTCCAAGGCTACTCAAGATGGCGGATATCGAGATGTCCGCACAAGATCGTGAGACTTTTGTACTGTGGGTTTTCTTCGGTGTCCTTTTTGGTGGGCGGCTAGGATTTGTGATGTTCTATGGGGGGTCATATTTTTGGGATCACCCGCTGAAAATTCTTGCTGTCTGGGAAGGCGGCATGTCATCTCACGGAGGTTTCATAGGTGTCTTTCTGGCTTTGCTACTTTTTGCGAGCCGCAAGCACATTGATCTCTTTCGCCTTGCCGACGTTCTCGTCATTCCCGCGGCTATCGGTCTAGCGCTTGGCCGACTCGGCAACTTTATCAATGGTGAGCTATACGGCACGTTGACGACCCTTCCGTGGGGCATGACTTTCCCCTCAGCGGAAGGCGTTCGGCACCCGACGCAGCTGTATGCATTTTTCAAGAACACACTCATCGCATCCGTGTGCTACCTGCATCTTTCGTCATTCGCTCACACGCACATCAGGTCTGGGCGTACTGCTGGATTCTTTTTAATGCTTTATGGAATCCTCCGATTCATCGTTGAAATCTTCCGAGATCAGCCATACGGTTACGTCGACATCCTTGGTATGGATTTTAGCCGCGGACAGCTTTTCACAATTCCTGTGTTCATTGCCGGTGCTATCATTCTTCTTCTGCGAAGAAAATCGCTACAGCGCACGTAGTTCAGCCGCAACGATCTCACGTTCGTTCCACGGTACTTGTCCTGCTTTGACCCACATGGTTGTGTCACTGCCTTTTCCGCAGAAAATAACGATATCGTCTTTGAGGGCTTTTTTAAGGAGAAACTTGATTCCTTCACGTCGATCAAAGATACGGTGTGCTTCTGTTTTCTTCTGATCAATTCCAGCCCACACTTCATCAATGATTTTTTGAGGATCTTCAGTGTATGGGTCTTCATTCGACACAACAGTGATATCGGCATACGTACTGACGATCTTGCCGACAACTGGGCGTTTTTCTTTCATGCGGTCACCGCAAGAACCAGTCAAAACAAGCAGTTTTCCTCCTGGTTTCAGTGATGCTCTCAGGGTTGAAAGTGTTGATTCGTACGACTGTGGCGTGACGGTGAAGTCGATATACACCGGAAATTGTTGGCCGGCATCCACGCGTTCCATACGTCCCGGAATGCCACGAAACGTGCTCAGCGCATGTACAGCGTCTGAAAGCATGACATTCACGCCGTGCGTACACCCAATTGCGCACAGAGCGTTCTGCACATTGAATAGTCCGGAGACAGGAATTCTGAGCTGGTGAGATGATTCCTCCGCGTTGGAATGAATGGTACCTGTAATAAAACCGGTGTCTGCTTTTGCATCACTGATCCAGAGAGCGCACACATTCGCACTATCCGGTTCGCCAAATGTTTTCTTCACGGAATAATCGATTCTCCATGACGTAGTGATTTTTTTGAGCGTATCGAAACTACGGTCGTCAGCATTGAGCACTGCAAGACCTGAATCTTTTCGCAGCATCGTGAATAAGCGAGATTTCGCTTTTACATATTCATCCATCGAGCCGTGGTAATCCAGATGCTCCTCTGCAAGGTTTGTCATTCCAGCAACTGTCGGCCATGTGTGATTCACACGTCCCTGCAAGAGTCCGTGAGACGAGCACTCAAGCACGGCGTGTGTACAGCCAGCTGCTTTGCATGATTTCAAAAACTTCTGAACGATAAAAGGCGATGGAGATGTTTTTTGGGTTGGGTTCCATGTCACCGTGTCGCCAATCTGAAAGAACGCGGTGGAGAGTGCGCCACACTTCATGCCGTTTGCATTCAGAATATGCGCGATCATGCCGACAGTCGTCGTTTTTCCGTCGGTTCCGGTAACACCGATCACGGTAAGATTCCGCGCTGGAAACACGTTCATCAATGCGGCAGCAAAAGCCTTTGAGCGGTGATATGCGAGCCGTGGAAGAGACGTCTCGGGTACGAGCTTCTTGAGTAACTTCTTCATGCCGAAAGCATACC
>JAKFXO010000031.1 GCA_021731345.1 Candidatus Peribacterales bacterium
CATCAATCGTCGCCATGCATCAATGATACCCTATTTCTTCTTTGCCTCTGCCTCAATCATCGCCTTGCTTGGCGGTGGCACTCCCCCGCTCTTTTCCAGCTTACCCTGCAAATCAGCAAGCTTCGTTTTTTCATCGGCAGATAACTCTTCGGTGATAGCTTTTTTGCGTAGTGCGTTGAAATCATTCGTCCACATCTCTCGATCACGCCATGCGCGGTAATCAGCGAGCTTCATGCCTTTCTTCTTTGCCTTCTCTATTTCTTCCGCTTCTTTCTCTTTGGCTTTACCTGCTTTTTCAACTGTCTTACGACCTTCCTTGGCACTCATAAGCCACTTATTGATCTTATCTTCCACGATGTCACGCTTCTCGCAGTAACGCTCTCTGGAAGCCCTGCGAATGACCTGAATACGGTTAGGATCTGCCTCAGGCTTAGGTGGTGGAAGCGTAGAAACGGAGAACGGCTTACTGGCCATGCCTCCGACCATGAGGCGCAGGTAAGCATGATATTTTGGCAAGCTGAGAATATCTTTTTGCGTGACCATTTCCTCAAACTGCAGACTCAAATCCTCGGCATCATCTGAGCCAACTTGGAAACTACACATAGAACCGACGTTACCAAACACAGCATCTTTAAGAGCGTCTTTATTGTCACCAAGTGTCAGCTGACCGACGTACTGATGCGCGATTGTCAGGTTGAGACGATACTTTCGAGCTTCAGAGAGAATGGTTGCAAAAGACTCTGTCGCAAAGTTTTGGAACTCGTCAACATACAGATAAAAATCTTTGCGCTCTTTCTCTGGAATATCAGTTCTGCTCATGGCATCCAACTGAAATTTGGTCACGAGCATCGAACCAAGGAACGCTGAGTTATCTTCTCCGATGTTTCCCTTGCTCAAGTTCACAAGGATGATTTTTCCGCTATCCATAGCCTCGCGTACGGAGAGCTTGCTTCCAGTCTGACCGACGATATTACGGATCATCGGCACGGACAAAAGCTGTCCGATCTTATTTTGGATCGCAGCGATAGCTTCTGTGCGGTACTTCTCAGACCATGACTCATATTCATCTTCCCAGAAACTTCGGACGAGATGATCAGTCAGATGACTGACGATTTTTCGACGATAGATGTCATCCGAGAACATGCGGAGAATGCCAAGCATGGAGTTGCCCTGGCCTTCGATGAGAGCAAGAAGTGTATTGCGAAGAATATGTTCCATACGTCCGCTCCAGACATCTGGCCATAGTTTCGTAAAGACGCTCATAAGGCCTGATACAACGAGCGGATACTGATTGGGGTTCGTCGACGCCAACATGTTAAATGACAGCGGAAAGTCACGATCTGCAGGGTCAAAGAGGATGACATCGTTCGTGCGACTTGCAGGAATGAAACGAAGAATCGCCTCGATGAGGTCACCGTGCGGATCAATAACACCAACTCCTTTGCCCGCAACGATGTCTGAGTGAATCATGTTTTCAAGAAGCGTTGATTTACCCATACCCGTCTTACCGATGACGTACATATGACGCCTGCGATCATCGGGGCGAATGCCAAATTTCTGCCTATGTCCGCGAAAAACAGCTTCACCAAGAACCGTGATGTTCGGATCGATCTCAGGCACTGGAAGATCGACTGGCGGCTCAAGCTTCTTACTGAAGACCCAGTCGATATTGGGAGTTTTGACGAGCGTGTTCGGAAAATGCCATAGAGTCGCAAGTTCTTCATCAGAAAAAATGTAGGGCGTGGTGTGAAATGCAGGTGCAAGTGTACGAGAATCTCGTACTCGCTTTACCTTGAAGCCGTTACAGTTTGCGAGCGTGAATTGCTTATAGCTTCCAACAATATCTTCGAGCTTATGCTCAGCCGCCGCACGCTGCTCAGGCGGCGTGATAATGCTCATCTGCACATTGCAGGTGAAAAGAAAGCGATTCACTTTATCGATGGCGCCAGAAATCGGATCTTCCGACTCATGGTTACGACGTCCTCCTTTCAGGGTTTCCTCGTGCGTATCCATATCCCGTGACTTGGACTCAGATTCCTCAAGAGATGGCAGGCTCACCCACACACGGAAACCACCCATAGCCATATTGAGCGGCAAAAAGACCCACCAACGCCAACCACGTGCTAGATGCACGCTGGCAAAAAGCTTGGCATACCAACTAAAGTGCTTGGACATGCCCTTCTCCATGAGAGGGATGAACTTCAGCACGCGCTTTCTGTACTTGGAATTGAGCGGCTTAAAGACAATCTGAATATGGCCACGCATGGCCGGATGCGGATAGCGCACCAATGCCGATGTAATGCCACCGATGGTATCGATAGTCTGGCGAGCAAGCATGTCATCAAACTGCGGATGACGCTTGATCGGAAAAATCTCGTGCTTCTGAAGCTTCAGATCAACGCTAATCATCGTTTCATTCTCTTTGGGCTCCAGTTCCTTCGGGTCCATCTGTTCGATGTCGATCTCAGGAAACTGCGCGTACAGCTGACTTTCAACCAGCGACAATGAGCGCTTTGTCGCACGGACGAAGTAACAGATTTTTCCTTGGTAGTTACCAATTTCAAATGAAATGAGACCATCAATACCTTTCAGCGAATGAAGTGCATCAATGGCCGGCTCGATATGAAGTGGGCCACGTTTGCCACTCACATCATCAGGATCCGGCACAGTCGGTCGGATGCGGAGTAACGCCAGATCGGACAATTGGTTTGCTATTGGCTTTGAGAGAAATTAATCACGAATGAGCGACGCAATGATGTCGAGTGCGACGGAGTTGTAGCCATAGTCCATGCGAACAGGGCCAAGAATGCCGATAGCACCAACTTCGTCACGAACACGGTATTTGGTAAGTAGCATCGAACAGCTCTGGAATTCTGGGCACAAATCTTTATCACCGATGTAGTACTGAATCTCATCCGTGAGCTCAACCTTTGAGATGACATCCGTGAGACGCTTCTCCAGCACCTCCACCACACCGCTCACCATCTGCGCATCTGCCTGGAACTCAGGCTGACGGACGGCGTTCGCGAGTCCGAGGTAATACACACGCTCTCGGTGCGGCACGGTAGCAAATGCAACGTTCGGCATCATGTTGGCAAGCAACGCGACGGACTCGTACACGCGCTCTTTATCTTTGTGCGCAAAGTATTCTTCTTTCAAATCGTTAAATCGAACACGCACAGCACGCTCATGCTCCGTCGGCTTCATAAACTCTTTTACGTACATCCTGTAACCCTTCACGGTTGGAATACGTCCAGCCGATACGTGTGGCTGCTCAAGGAACCCAAGCTCCTCAAGCTCTGACATTTCAGAGCGAATGGTGGCCGAAGACACGGAAAATTCTGCAGACTGCAAAAGCTTCTTGGACCCCACCGGAATGGCAGAATCGATGAACTGGTCGATGATGGCCTGCAGGAGCCTCGCCTGACGTATATTCATGGGTCTCATTATAGCACTCTTTTGGCTTCAGTGCCAGTAAAACCCCGCTTCAGCCGGGTACGCTGAAACAGGCAGAAAACTCTCTTCCTTAGGCCTTCTTAGCCTTCCTGATCTTTGGCTTGGTTGCGCGCTTCTCTTCGATAGCTTTGACCTCCTCCTGCTTCTTCTTGGAAGCCTCGGCAACCTTGCGGAAGCGATCCACGCGACCAGAAACCATAAGTCCGCGGTACTCACCAGTGTAGATAGGATGACAGTTGGAACAGACTTCGATCTGGATCGTCTTCGTTGTCGAAGGAATCTGGTACACAGCACTGCAGGACACGCACGTGGCAACGGCGTCTTTGTGCATCGGTGGGTGAATACTCTTTTTCATAGCTGCGGGATTGTAAGGAAGCTTCTGGTCATGTGCAAGCCAATTTACTTCTTCTTAGGCTTTTTAGCGGCCTTTTCTTTCTTCTCTTTCGGCTCAGGAGCCTCTTCTGGCTCCAAAAGCTGCGGTTCTGGCTCTCCTTCAGCCTCCATGGCCTCCTCGGCTTCACCTGCCACCTCAGCGTTCGGATCAAACATCACAACGCTCACAGAGGCGACCTTGTCTCCCCCATCAAGACGCATGACGATGACACCCTGTGTCGCACGTCCACGCGTTGGGATATCAGACAGTTTCATACGAATCGTCTGACCAAGCTTGCTGATACAAATGAGATCTCCCTGATCAGCGTCGGAAAGCACGGCTCCACCGACGATGTCACCAGTCTTGGCCGTAAGCTGAGCAGCTTTCACACCGCTTCCACCTCTGCCCTGCAAACGGTACAGAGTCACCGGCGTTGATTTACCGAGACCGTTCTCCATGACAACGAGGAGCTGACTCTTCTCAGGATCGCTTACCACTGCGGCTTCGACCACTTTGTCACCTGCACCAATCTTGATACCACGCACACCAGCGGCAGCACGTCCCATCGCACGAACATCATCCTCGACGAAGCGGATGGACTTACCCTTCTTCGTAAGAATGAAGAGCTCGTCTTTACCGGACGTGGCAACAACCCACTTGAGCTCGTCGTCATCATTGACCTTCTGTGCGATGAGTCCAGAGCGGCGGATATTTTCAAATTCGGAAAGTTCTGTGCGCTTCACCGTTCCTTTTACCGTGGTCATGAAGAGATGCGTCTTACCTTCAAGCTTGGACTTCATGATGGCAGCAACTTTTTCACCAGGCTGAAGCTGCAAGAGGTTCACGATCGCCTGACCCTTGGCCGTGCGACTTGCCTGTGGAAGCTCGTAGACTGGGAGCTTGAACACGCGACCCGTATTCGTGAAGAAGAGCATGTCATCGTGGTTCATGGCGCTCACGATTCCCATGATCTCATCCTCTTCCTTTGTCGTCATTCCCTTGATGCCCTTGCCGCCGCGGTTCTGTGCGCGGAATTGAGCTGGGCTCAAGCGCTTCACGTAACCGTGTGTCGTAAGTGCGACCATCATCGGAGCATTTGGGATCGTGTCCTTCGCGGAGAATTCTCCAACAGCGTGAGGCACGACAACTGTGCGACGATCATCACCATATTTCTTTGTAAGTTCATTGAGCTCTCCGATCATGATGGCATCAATCCTCTTCTTGTCTTTGAGGATAGCCTCACATTCTTTGATGAACGCGAGCGTTGCTTTGAGTTCATCGTGAATTTTCTTACGCTCAAGACCTGCAAGGCGACGAAGCTGCATCTCGAGAATGGCGTTGGCCTGAATCTCGGAGAGCTTAAATTTCTTGATCAGTCCTGCGCGAGCTTCATCCTGAGATTCACTCTCTTTGATCGTCTTGATCACTGCATCGATGTTATCAACAGCAATCGCAAGACCCTCGAGGATGTGTGCACGCTCTTTGGCACGATCACGATCGTACGTCACGCGGCGCGTGATCATCGTGCGGCGGTGCTCGATGAAGATGGAGAGGAATTCCTGGAGGTTCAAAAGCTTTGGCTGCAAGCCATCAGAGAGGGCAATACAGTTGTAACCGAAGCTCGTCTGAAGATCTGTGTGCTTGTAGAGCTGGTTCAAAATTTTCTGTGGATAGCTGTCCTTCTTAAGCTCGATGATGACGCGAATACCCTGACGATCGGACTCATCACGAATATCAGAAATACCTTGAATGATTTTGTCCGTCACAAGTTCTGCAACGCGTGTGATGAGCACGGACTTGTTCACCTGATATGGAAGCTCGCTAATGCGGATGATGTAACGGTTACCAACTTCTTCAATGTCAGCTTTGCCGCGGCACACAACGGAACCACGTCCTGTGAGGTATGCCTGCTTCAGAGCCTCGCGGTCGTACAC
>JAKFXO010000134.1 GCA_021731345.1 Candidatus Peribacterales bacterium
TTATAAGCCTTCCGTTGCAGAGGAACATGTCGGAACCGTCGTCCAGATCGGTGACGGTATCGCCAAAATTGCAGGTCTCACAACCGTGAGCTCCGGTGAAATGATCGACTTTGGTAACGGTGTGATCGGCAGTGCCTTGAACCTTGAAGAAGAGCTTGTGGGAGCCATTATCTACGGTGACTTCACAAAGGTCAGCGAAGGAGACACGGTCAAGGCCATGGGCAAAGTGCTATCGGTTCCGGTTGGTGATGCACTCATCGGACGCGTTGTGACGCCACTCGGTGAACCAAAGGACGGCAGGCCCGCCATGAAACTGACTGAGTACTATCCCGTTGAAAAAATTGCGCCCGGCGTCATCGAGCGAAAATCCGTCGGCGTTCCGCTGCAGACCGGCATCACGGCCATCGATGCCATGATTCCCGTCGGCCGCGGACAGCGTGAGCTCATCATTGGAGATCGTCAGACAGGTAAGACAGCCGTCGCTATCGATGCGATTATCAACCAGAAAAAAACGCAGACAACGGATCGTCCCGTCACATGTATCTATGTCGCGATCGGTCAGAAAGAGGCAAAGGTAGCACGAATCGTCGCTGAGCTCGAGAAGCACGGAGCTATGGAGTACACCATCGTTGTGAGCGCATCAGCCTCTGAGCCGGCTGCCCTGTCGTACATTGCGCCGTTCGCGGGTACGGCCATGGCTGAGTACTTTGTTGATCAAGGCAAAGACGTTCTGATCGTCTATGACGATCTCTCGCGTCAGGCATGGGCGTATCGCCAAATCTCGCTCTTACTCCGCCGTCCCCCAGGACGTGAAGCTTATCCGGGTGACGTTTTTTATCTCCACTCTCGTCTTCTTGAGCGCGCTGTGTGCTTGGATGAAAAGCATGGAGGAGGATCACTCACAGCTCTTCCGATTATCGAAACGCAGGCTGGCGATATCGCGGCGTACATTCCGACGAACGTCATCTCCATTACGGACGGCCAGATTTTCCTTGAGGCAGACCTCTTCTATAAAGGCGTACGTCCGGCTGTGAACGTCGGTACGTCAGTCTCGCGCGTCGGCTCTGCTGCTCAGCGTAAGTCCATGAAAAAAGTAGCCGGAAAGATGCGCCTAGACCTTGCGCAGTATCGTGAGCTCGCAGTCTTCGCGCAGTTCGGTTCTGACCTTGATGCAGCGACCAAGAGGCAGCTTGACCGTGGTGCGCGTCTCACCGAAATTCTCAAGCAGGATCAGTTCCAACCACTGTCTGTTGGTGAGCAGGTCTCCATGCTCTACGTTGCAGTCAACGGTTACCTGGATGATATTCCGGTGAAAGACGTGAAAGCATTCATTGATACATTCCTGAAATATCTTTCGGACAAACACGTCGATCTTCTGAAGGTTCTTGATATGGAGCTAACGCCAGATGCTGAGGATCAGCTCAAGCGCCTCGTCGTCTCGCGCAAAAATGCTGAAGGTTTCCTGCCACAGGAGACCACTGCAGCCGGCTTAAAGGTTGTGAAGAAAGACCTTCCTGCAGCCAAGAAAACGTCAGCTAAGTAATTTCCCTCTCTCCGCTTTTGGCACGCAGTCTCCGCGATATTCGGCGCAAAATGAAGGCGATCAAATCGACTCGCCAGGTTACGAAAGCTATGGAGTTGGTGGCCGCCTCCAAGATGCGCAAAGCCGTCCAGCATGCGCAGGCGCTTCGTCGCTATGCACTCCACGCGTGGGAAATTCTTCTCAGCATCGGTCGCTCTCATGCGAGCGGACATCCGTTTCTTGTGCAGCGCAAAGTGAAGCGCGTGCTTGGCATCGTCTTCACGTCAGACAGAGGGCTTTGTGGCTCACTCAACGCTCAGCTCATGCGTTCGTTGCAGCAATACCTCAAGACTCTTTCCACTCTGAAGTCGTTTGAATCGATGGATTTCATCACCGTTGGACGTAAGGGTCACCAAATTCTTACGCGTCAGAATAAGACCGTGATCGCCACATTTCCGTCGCTCAGTAACCATCCAAACATCAAGGACGTACTTCCTATCACGAAGCTTGCCATCGACGAATTTCGGAAGGGGACATATGACCACGTTGTGCTTGTGTATACGGACTTCATCTCACCGATTGTTCAGCAGGCATCCGTGAAAGTTCTGCTGCCATTTTCACCGAGTGAAGTACGCGAAGTACTCACGACTCTTGCCGAGGTGAAGAAGCAAACAAAAGAGCAGCAGGAAATCATCATCACCGAGATCGGCAAAGGCCAAGAGTACATTTTTGAGCCAAATGCGACGCAAGTATTAGACGTCATTTTGCCGCAGCTTACCGAAATGCAGGTCTATCAAGCCGTGCTTGAGTCAGTCGCATCCGAGCATTCTGCCCGCATGCTTGCGATGCATAATGCTACTGATAACGCATCAGAAATTCTTGATGACATTACGTTGTCGTATAACCAAACACGTCAGGCCAACATCACCGCAGAGCTAGCGGAACTCTCTGCAGCTGCTGCAGCACTTGGCTAGTCTTGATGGTGCGCGAGTGCCGACTTCGCTGCAAAGAAGAGCAGAAGGGTAGCCAACGGTGCGATGTGAAGCAGTCCTCGACTCAGGCCTGTTTGAAAGATCGCTTCAGTTCCAAGACTTGGCACGAACAGAAACACGGAGAATTGCAGCACTATCTCAGCAATGACAAAGACACCAAGAACTGCCTCTGGAGTTCTCCAAAAGCTTTTTCCGGCAGCCAAGAGTGTGAGCGGTAGAATGAGCGGTAAGAGCAGCCAATTTGGCTCACTCGTGATATGAAACCAAATAGCTTTGAGGACGAGAGGATTAAATGCGACGGAGAATCCACTGAGAGCCTTTGCATTGCCGAATGTCAGACCGTGTGTCCACTTAAAGAGCACCCAAGGAAGAGCCATTGCAATCGCACAGCAGAGCCCGATGATGATTGTCTTTCGGTGCTGAGCTGATGAGACCAGATGTTTGCGACGAATATCAAACGTGAGAGCGGCAAGTACGAGCAGTGGAATATGGAGTACGAGTGCTTCATTTTTCGTGAGTGCGAGCAAGCCAAGTGTGACAAAGAAAAGTCGTGTCCACGTTGTTGTCTCATCAGATGACATCGCTCTGCGAATTCCCAGTAAGCATGCGATTGCAACCAGAAGATGTGACGCAACAAAAATATCGGCATATGGATTATTTCCATGGATCAGTACCAGTGGTAGCGACACAAACGCCCAGATGCCGAGTGCGGAAAGTAGGGGGTCAAACGAACGACGTAGCATCAGATACAGCGCAGACAGAAGCCCAAAGAACCATGTCAGATGTACGCCGTTGATGAGTGGTTCGCTCCACTCGCCGCGAATGACAGAGAGCCACGTTTTCATCATAGGAAGCATCGGAGGATACGAACTTACGCTATCAACAGATGTCGTCACACCGTTGCCTGCAGGAATTTCCAGTGTGAGTTTTTGCGTCACGAAAAATATTTTCCCGCGCATATTCCAGTTATTGAATGAGTCATCCCAGTAGGTTGGTACTGAGACTAAGTCATATGCACCGGCAATAATTTTTACAGCAGTCCAAAGGCACAGCAGCAGTACACCGATCTTCATCCATGTCGGATACATGACTGCACTCGCATGTGGTCGGACGTCTGATGTGAAGCGAAGACTGCCACGCTTCCACGCGACAATTGCGAGGATGAAAAATGCGATAGCAAGCGGCACGAGAAATCCTGCAAGATTCAATGACGTGAGTCCTACGATGTGAGACACAAAGACAATGAACATCCCAAAAGTCGGACCAAGGATGACTGCAAAGCTGAGCCGTTCGCCGGATGAAAGTACGCGCTTCGTGCCTTCCATTGCCGCAAGCAGAAGCCATCCCAAGCAGGTCGTTATGCCGATCCCGATGACGAAAGCGAGTAGATTCATTTGGAGAGACGGAAGATAAATGACGATGCATCAAATCGGCCAAGGAGAGTGCCTGCAGGTGTCACTGGTTCGCCATCGACAGTCAGTCGACCTTCGCCGTTCACACTCATATCCGGCCTTTGGTAGATCACCCATGTGTCGTCTTTCATGTAGTCGATACCTGGAATAGACGGATACGTGAGGTACCGCATATTTCCAAGATAAGGCCACGGTCTTTCTGCAAAGAAAATGTAGCTCGTGCGGTTTTTTACATATTGCTGTGCAAATTCCGCAAAATCATAAAATTGATCTCGGTCACGGAATGTTCGGTTTTCAGATTGGCTGATGTACGTTGCATGGTCATGTGCAACCCATGAGATAAATTCTGATCCCATGCGGAGGTCTAACGCTATCCATGCAACAAGAAGAAGAGCGCCACAGCGGATGATGACAGTTCTACGAGATGTTTTCTGTAGTGATCCGAGTGCAAGGATCATAACAACGATGAGTGCAGCAACTGCGTTGATGAGCAGCGTTCCGGAGTAGTACAGCGGGGGAAGAGAGTCATAGAGATTGCTTCTTTCAGCGCTATTGAGGCCAATGAGCGGCCCCCAGACGAAGTTAATGCTGTACGGTCTTGCTTCATCAAGCATCCAAAATGATCGTACGGCTTCCATCGCTTTCTCTAGGATGTTCGGCCGTTGCAGCTCAATAGTCTGGAGTTTGATGGTGGAATTTGGTGCCAGGACAATGCCGATCTTTTTTTCACCCTTGCCCCATGCGCTATTGCCTCGAAGAGACAAAGACTGTTCCTCAAGATGTCCTGTCATGAGGGCAAACGGCAAAGTCATGGTGCCCTGCGCCTGATCATCCATCATGAGCCATGCAAAATAGAATCGCGTTGGGACTGGTGATGCTGCGTACAGGATGACGACCTCTGGCTGAAAGGAGGCGCTGAGAGTTGTCAGGAGCATGCCTGTGGAGCCTCCTGTCTGTAGGACGATGCCATCTCTCTGTTTTTGCATGGTGATGTCACCTTGAGCCGCCCAGTTTGCATTGATGCGTCCTTCTGCAAAATCAAGCACCTGTGTTTTCATCGCAAGTGCGCTTGTGGGAGCACTGAGCGATAAGACAGCGATACTGGTCAGAAATGCTTTTCGCACGTTTGAAGTCTACAGAGGCAGGATTGCTGAGGCTATCAAAGTTCCGTATTTCTGATCTTCTTGCTTGGGGGACCGGGCAACCTTAAGTAGATCGTCCTGGCTTACTGTTGCTTAAGAGATTTCATTTCCACTTTTTTGACGCAAAAAAGTGGAGCAAAAAACAGTCGCTGTGAAAAAATATCCTGCGTATCAATCGCTCGCTTCGCTAAAAAGTCCGAACTTGCCCCGCTCTGGCGGGACTTCGGACAGCGGACTTTTTCACGCTTCGCTCGCGAAGATGCGCTACGGAATTTTTTCAAGGCGACAACGTGGTGCTTCTTTAGTCTGTGGCACACGCCATGATCATTCAAAGACGTAGTCGAAGACTCTTTAGAACACGACGTCCAGCACCATAGTGGACACCGAACGGGTGTGGTCTAAGGAAAATGAGTTAGGACTGGAGGGTAATGGGGGTTTGGGGGATCTAGGGAACTCCAGGGGACTGCGCACCAAGCCTCTCGCTATGCTCGAGAGCTTGTTGC
>JAKFXO010000039.1 GCA_021731345.1 Candidatus Peribacterales bacterium
ATGCGGGAGCGTGTCATAGGTCGTGAGCCTATCGATGACTGCCCACTGCGCACCGTTTAGGTCCTGAGCTTCATCGACAAGAATGTACTGAAACCTCTCTTGCAGCCCTAAAAGAAGCCAATCCTCGCTACCGAGGACTTTCAGCACAGTGAGAATCATGTCATCGAAATCATACAATCCTTTTTCTTCCAAAAACTCGCTGTAGCGCCTGAAAATTTCGATGAATTCGCGGAACTTGAGAGCGGCAAGCAGGTTTTTCTGATGCACTTTTGTCCCAGGCTTACTTTTCTCGGACATCACAGTGTCGTACTCATCTGCGACCCTCAAAAGATCTTTGAGATTTTTTCCTTCACGTTTGCAGTCACTGATGCGGCTCAAGAGTGCTGGAATTTTCTCGTACGGATTTTTAGGGTTAATAAGCGCCGATCCGCCGCTCACGGCATCGACAATTATTTGCATTGACTGATATTTTTCGAGATCGGAAATTTTTTTCTTCGCTGACCAATCGGAAAATACCGGTGCATTGCGACTGATGATCGAATCGCAAAAACCGTGCACAGTACTGACCGTCACTCCATACGCATCCGGACCTATCAGCTCGCGCAGTCTCTCGCGCATCGCTGTAGCGCCCGAGGTGGAAAATGTGAGACAGAGAATATTGCTCGGCTTTGCCTGAGTCTTTTTGAGAATATTGGCAACACGCATGCCAAGCACCTGTGTCTTACCCGTTCCAGGGCCAGCGACAACCATGACAGGGCCTTCAACGGTATCTACAGCCTGTTTTTGGCCTAGATTCAGCCGTTCGTACTCCTTCTCAAAAACTCTCATGGTCTCCAGTATAGATCAAACAATATGTGATTACGCCATCATGACCGCAAGAACCGTTAGAGCGGCACACTGATACGCAATAATGAAAGTGGCAGAGAGTAGAAGCAGAATGTAACCGATCTTGACTGAGAAAAGCGCAGTTGCGACAACGAGCACGAGAAGAGGCCACAGAATGAGGAACGATGTCAGACCGATGAGAAGCAATTTCACGAAAACAGAAAGCCAATGACCGGACGTACGTTTCATACTGAGCCTGACGCTTTCACGGACACCAGCCTCACCGCTCGCAAGAAATATAGGTGCGAGCATAAGCCGAGGAAGCATGTAGATGGCTAGTGCTGGACCTACAATCGGAATCCAAATGAGTGAACGTAGAAGGACCCAGAACAAAAGACTAATCATGGAAATAACGGCTCCCGGAAGCCGGCGGGCGGACTCGTATGCCGACTGTGATCCTCCTGTGAAAAGCAGCAGGAAAAAGACAGCAGCGATAAACATGACAGCAATATCAAACACAATTCGTGCGAGCACGAAAGGCATCGTTCGGCGTAAGTACCTCAGTCCGAGCTTATATTCTTCCGCTGGTGCATCGTGGACGGCATTCGGCCCAAAGTGGTATCCGGTTGCCTGCACAAACTGAGGAAATTCCATCTCAGAGAGTCCTTTTATCTGAGTATCAAGCGTTGTCATGAAAACCTCATCAGTCATGGAAAATTCGGCCATCAGCCGATCTTCAATATGCTGGGTTCGAAACTGCAGAGCTGCTGCACCGACTGCTAGAAGCATCGCAAATGAGACTGTTGCGACTGCAATTGGTATTTTCTTTGCAGACAAAAGACTCGAGATACCGAGGAAGAGTTCTGAGACGGACGCCCTAGGAGCTGCTTTCATAGAAACTGGGTGAGCTCTACTCCTTGGCGGAAGGAGGTGTCAGCGTGTAAGCGCAGTGGTCGCACTTCATGATGAGCTTGCCGGCCTGGTGAATGTCCACGAGCGTTCCTTTGCGGCACTCAGGACAGAGCTTTCCGCTCATGAACGATGACGCTGCAAATGCGGCGGTCTTGCCTGGGCCATGCTCACGGATACTCACGGAGCGCGGATGGTCTCGGAGTTTCTGGAGAACCTTCGCTTCGATCTGACGGATACGCTCACGTGTGACGTTGAATTCTTTACCAACCTCTTCAAGCGTGTGACCGATGCCGTCTTTGAGTCCGAAGCGCATCTCAATGATTTTTCTCTCACGCGGTGTGAGGTACTCAAGCATTGCGTGGACGTTTTCTTTGCGAAGCTGCCTGTTCGTTGCATCAAATGGGTTTACAGCCTCTTCATCCTCAATGAAGTCGCCAAGCTTGGAGTCCTCTTCGGAGCCAACAGGAGCCTCGAGCGAGATGATATCTTGAGAGATCTTCTGGATGTGACGAACTTTCTTGATGTCCATTTCCATTTCGACTGCGAGCTCTTCCACTGTTGGCTCACGACCGAGTTCTTGTACGAGACGACGCTGCGTATGCGTGAGTTTGTTGATGGTCTCCACCATGTGGACCGGGATACGGATGGTGCGAGCTTGGTCAGCAATAGCGCGAGTGATGGCCTGACGAATCCACCACGTTGCGTACGTAGAGAATTTGAAACCGCGCTCCGGATCGAACTTCTCGACGGCGCGGAAGAGGCCGATGTTTCCTTCCTGAATGAGGTCGAGGAATGAAAGTCCACGACCGATGTACTTTTTGGCGATCGATACGACGAGGCGAAGGTTGGCTTCTGCAAGCTGCTGCTTGGCTCCTGCGTCACCCTTACGAATACGACGAGCAAGCTCAACTTCTTTACGAGCATCAATGAGCGGAACGCGTCCGATCTCAGAGAGATACATGCGCACCGAGTCGTTACTGATTTCAAGAAGATCGACTTCGCGCTCTTTGCGCTTTTTCTTGGCGTCTTCTGCTGCTTTCTTAGGGTCTGACTTATTGCCAAGGCTGATACCTGCAGTTGCAACCACCTCAAGAGACTCATCATCCGTGTCTGCCGCTGTAGTAGCACCAGAACCTGCTTCACTATCGGCAATTTGACCCTCAGCTCCTGGGTTTACTTTGCGCTGCCAAATAAGCGTGTCCTTTACGTCGATCACGTCGATACCAAGCTCCATGAAGAGCGAGTACACACGGTCGAGGAGATCGATGTTTTCTTCCGCATTTGGCACTGCACGCAAAACTTCTTGGTGTGTGACATAGCGCTGCTCGCGTCCTTTTTTCACGAGATGCTTGATCTCGTCAGGAAACGCCTTCAACTCGTCATCAGTCGGCTGATGAATGAAACTACGTGGGTGCGAGGCCATAAAGGTAGAAGGAGACTATAGGGTAAACCGAGGCTTTGCAACTACCACGCGCCATCTCTGGGCTTATCATGACTTGCATCAAGAATCTGACGTAGTTCGGGCAAGCGTTTTTCGGCAGCCAGTTGCCCGGAAACGATGAAATCATCCGCTAGATCAAAACGGAAGATAGGTGCAGGCATCCTAGGCTCAATGACGAGGTCGCACGTATCTTTATCGGCGTCTATTTCGGCGTGCCCACGGTCAATGAACTCTCTCCAGGGTGCCGGAAGCACACGCCGAAGCATGCCGTACCGTGGGTTCGTATCAGTACCGATGATGACGTCGGGTGCATGAAGTGCGTGAAGCTGGCGCGCAGGAATAGCACCGAAGTGAACCAAGTCGACGAATGTATCATTCCCAATCTGCACCGGAGCAAACACTACTGGAATCGCACTCGATGCGAGCATCGCATCGATCATCGTAGTTTCCGGAGGAAAAACATACGGGATGATGCACTCGGAAAAATGCTTCGCAAACCCTTTGAAAACAATTTTTTCCCACGACACGGGCTTCATCACTTTGCCTGCGATACAGACAAAGGGAATCTTTGCGTCACCTATCCGTGCGTTACCGATGATAGGCGAGAGTATGGCTTCCAACTTTTGCCTCAAAAGTCCGCCATGAAAACCCTTTTGAAATGGAGGGCGAACAATACTCGCAACATTCAGAAGTGAAATTTTTGCTGCGGTGTCTTCAATGACATCGATAGAAATACCGAGTGCGTAGGCACCCGCAACGATGGCTCCCATACTAGAACCTGCAACATAGTCGAATGCAAAGCCTTCACGCTTCATCACTTTGAGCACCCCAATATTCGCAAGTCCCCATGCGGCCCTGCCGGAGAGTACAAGTCCACGTTTCATCTATGCTTCGGAGGCCATCTTCGTAAGCTTCAAGAGTTGTTGGTACTGCGTGAGAAGACGTGCCTCTTCGTCAGGCCTGCCTTTTTCTCGGGCGACTTTCAGCTCTTTCACAATGGCAAATTGCTTCTCGAGCATTTTCTCGCGGTTACTTGAGAGCACGAGCTTGCGAAATTCTTTTGGTGCCAAATTATCAGACCAAAGCGGGAAATTTTCTTCGCAGTAGAGCGCAAGGACATTGAGCTTTTCTTTGAGAAGCGGATCCATCTCGATGGGCGTTAGGACGTCCATCGCAGGACTCTCGCCGGACAAAGGAAGTGCCGTGAGTACTGGAGCGTACGGATTCTCCGTCGGTGGAATCAGCTCAGATACAAGTGTGCGGACAGCTGGATACAAGAGAGCGAAGCCGATACAAAGCTCGTAGCGACTGTACGGTGCTTCAGACATTTTCTGTGATGGATCGACTTTCTTCGTCATGACACCAGACTGTGTTTTCCAACTGCGATAATCACGGTCGAATTCACTCTCAATGACACCGAAGCTCTGTGCTGCTTTCTGCATATAGGCTCTAACCTCTACAGCCGTAGGAACGGCGTCCAGAAGAGGAAAAAGTGTTTCAGAGACAACGCGTTTACCAGCAGGCTCACCAATGTCAGATCGTAGCTTCAGTCGGCTAATGACTGAGTCGATGTAGGGACTTGCCGTGTCATTGATGAGATGAGCGAAAAGAGCTGGGTCTTTTTGGACGAGTTCATCCGGGTCTTTTGCCGGAAGTGTCGTAGAATTAATGTGAAGATGCGCGCGACTCAGTAAGTCGAATGCTCGCACTGCTGCAAGTTGTCCTGCGTTGTCTTGGTCAAGACACAAAATGACATCATCGGCGTGACGACGAAGAATTTTCACATGCTCTTCCGTGAGCGCGGTGCCACTCACGGCAACCACGTGCTCCACTCCGGCTTTATGCGCAGCGATACAGTCGAAGTAACCTTCAACGAGAACAACTTTGCGCGTTTTGCGGATAGCATCGCGGGCTTGGAATAATCCAAAGAGTACGGCTGATTTGTTGTAGAGCGGGCTCTCTGGTGAGTTCACGTACTTCGCATCACTATCGCCCATCGCGCGTCCGCCAAACCCGATGATAACCCCCTGCGCATCGCGAATCGGGAACATGATGCGGTGGCGGAAACGATCGTAGATTTTTCCTTCGATGTCTTTCTGTACGCCGAGTCCAGCCGCGACAAGCTCTGTACGGCTGAAGCCAAGCTTCAGAAGATGGTCATAGGTTTCTGAAAATGAATCTGGTGCGTATCCGATACCAAACTTTTCCATGAGCTCCGGCGGCACACCGCGGTTTTGGACATAGCTTAAGGCCATCGGAATAGCTTTCAGTTTTGCTTCATAAAATTTCGAAGCGGCTGCAAGACATTCACGGAGCCTATCCTTCTCATCTTTACTGACAGATGGCTTCTTTGGCGTGAAGTTATCTTTGGGAATA
>JAKFXO010000079.1 GCA_021731345.1 Candidatus Peribacterales bacterium
TAGATTCCAATCCAGTCATCATCGATAATCAAACAATCGAAGAACTACCCTCTACACTCAGCATTCCACATTTCGGAAAGATGAAACTTGTCGGGTCTAACCTGACATTCGACAAAGTCCTCGAGAAAAATGACGTCTACACAAAACACTCGGTCAGTTACCTCAGTAACGGTCTCAAGATCACGGGCGTCTTCCTCATCCCAAATGCGCAGAAGCCGCATCCACTCCTCATCTTCAATCACGGCTACATCGACCCGGCTATCTACACGCAGGGCAGGGGACTGAAGCGTGAGGAAGACTATATGGCAAAACAGGGCTTTGCGGTCTTTCATCCGGACTACCGCGGACATGCGGGTTCAGACGAAAGCCCAATGACCGAAAAGGTCTACGACGGAAACTTGGAATACGCCATGGACAGTGCGAATGCCATCCTCGCAGTGCGTGCGGCGAAGATCCCGAACGTCGATGCAAGCAAAGTCGGCATGCTCGGCCACTCCATGGGTGGGGGAGTGACCATGGCCATCATGACAGGGCGACCAGGACTCATCAGCGCTGCTGTGTTGTACGCACCGGTGCATGCCAACGTCTGGGAAAACTTCATGCGCTGGAGAGCCGAGCGCGAAGAAGGGGATAGGACACTGGAACAATTTGGCACGTTCGAGGAAAAGCCGGAGGTCTGGAAGAATCTTTCGCCGGATACGTTTCTCGGTGACGTCGAAATTCCGATCCTTCTGTTTCAGGGAACGAAAGACAAAGACGTACCGTTCGAATGGGCTGACTATCTAAACACACGACTCAAAGAGCTGAAGCGCGATATCACGTACGAGAGATACGAAGGCGAAGGTCATGAATTCTCGTTCATGTGGACGGACTTCATGAAGAAAACTGCAACGTTCTTCAAAGCACATCTAGTTTCTTCGGAACTCACCGCTCCGCTCGCTACGGATCGCATTACCAAAAAATCTTTCGGTACCTACGTCACTCCAGAAAAGTCTCCTGTGTCCCCAGAGAAATTTACGGGCTTTCATACTGGACTAGACTTTGAGGCTCCGGAAGATGGTGACGTATCCATCCGCGCTGCGTGCAGTGGCGAGATTATCGAGAAGAAAACTGTCAGCGGTTACGGTGGCGTGGTGATCCAGAGATGCGACATCGCAGGTGAACCTGTGACAGCGCTCTACGGTCACATCAGGCTGTCATCTATCACGAAAAGAGTAGGGGACTCACTCACAGCGGGTGAAGAATTTGCGAAGCTTGGCACAGGCTTCAGTGCCGAAACAGACGGAGAACGTCCACACCTACATTTTGGCTTGCACAAGGGCTCTGCAGTGGAGCTGAAAGGGTACGTCCAAAGCGAAGCGCAGCTGAAAAGTTGGATTGCTCCTAGGTTTGAGGAGTAGTCTTTCGGTGATGAAGACGATTCACATTATTACGGCATCCACGAGTGGCAATACCGAATTTGTGGCTGACACCGTCAGTCGTCACATCACAAAGATTGCTCCAGACATTGAGATCGAAATGCAGAAAGCAGAGCTCGCAAAACCAGAAGATCTTCTCCGCGGAGACGTCGTGATTTTAGGATCAGGAACGTGGAATACAGGAGGAAGTGAAGGGCAGCTGAATATGCACATGGACGCGCTTCTGAAAATTCGCTCAAAAGATGTGCAGCTTGCAGGTAAACCAATCACATTCATCAGCCTTGGTGATGAGAGGTATTACTTTCGTACGCGGTGCACTGAACATTTTCTACGCTTTCAGCGCGAGCACGGTGGCAAGCTCTTCGTACCGCCGCTCATCATCGTCAATGAGCCGTATGGACAGGAAGAGAAAATAGAAAAATGGGCAGAGAAGCTGCACAGCACTATGACGGCAATGACAACAGCAGGACAATCCTGATTAGTTGATCGTGACCGTTGTCAGATTCAAATCTGTGAGTGATCCTGAGACTGGATTCGAGAGTTGAACCTGAAATGTTTTACCGATTGCAGTGCTGAGCGTCGGGAGCTTGATGGGAACTGCCTTCGCTGTTTCACCGATGGCAAACTGTACTGTGCCAGTTGCGGCATTGTAGTCACCATCCGCTATGGCAGTGAGGTTTTGCGTTGCGTAGCTGACCGATGCAGGGCTGACGCTGCCTGTGCGAGTAATGATGACATACGCGTGTCCATTACTCTGAGAACCAGAAGTTTCCGCAGAAATAAAACGGAAGACGCTGGTATCCGTCAGCTCTACAGTTTCATCATCGTAGATGATGAGCTTTGCGGTACCCGGCGTTGAGATAGCTCCGCCAAGACTCGGGGAGCTGAGGATGATATTCACCTTACGACTTCCTTCGATGATCGAGTTGTCCTTGGCGGTAACCGTAAATGTTTTGGTCGTTTCTCCTGCGGCAAATGTCAGCGTACCGCCAGCTGCACCGTAGTCTCCGGTGGATGACGTGTCATTGGTTGTGTAGTAGCTAACGTTTGAAGCCTGCCCTGTGTCACCGCTACGAATAATAGTCACAGCGACACCGCCGCCGTTCTCCATGACTCCGTACTCCGTAGCACTGAGAGCAAAAAGACTGGAGACTGGTGTTTCGGATGAACTGGATGACGATGACGACGAAGAAACTTTCGGGACAGATGACGCAACATGCCACTCCGACGATGCAACGGATGAAGAACTCTTCGACGCGACGCTACCATTCATGACGGCATACAACCGATCCATGAGCACTGCAGCTTCTGCACGCGTCAGACTGCCGTTTGGATCAAAGTGCGAAGCATCCCTACCCTTGATGATGCCAAGCTCGTGCATTCGACCAATCGCGTCATCTGCAAAGTGTCCGGCTGGAACATCTGAAAAGATGGAAGAGCCCGGAAAAGCGGCTGAGACGACCGTACTCAGAACAATGCCAATACCGACGCCAGAGACGAGAACGGTGATTGGAAGTTTTTGTGAAGAGCTTTTTCGCATATCCGTCGTGAGCAAGAAATACAGTTCCTACCGTACGGAGAATCATGGTACCGCTGATAGCCTTACGGCGCCATCACACCCCAGCGCTTTAGTACTTTCCGAGCATTCATATAATCACCAAGTTCAGCCTGAGACTGAACGTATCCGAGAAATGCAGGCTCGGTTCCTTTGTGGATGCCAAGGTGTAAGTGCTTACGGTTGTCATCAGAGTCATGACTTTTCGCAGGAGCCAGAAGCGCAATCTTGCTTCCTGCAACCACGGTTGTCTTCAGTTCCGGTAATGACGAAAGAAGCAGGTGTCCGTACAAAATGACAACTGGCTCCTCATCAATGACGCAACGCTGTGAAATGAGTCCGCCGTATCCTTCGGCAAATCCGCTGTAGATCACTTCACCCGTACACATAGCAAAGACAGGGACATCAGAATCCTTTTCACCAGATGTGATCTCAAAATCTGTCCCGACGTGATAGCCAGTAAAGCGTTCAGGTGGATCGATAGGATTTTGCTCAGGGTCTGGGGTGACATAGAGACCGAAACTCAGTGGTGTAGCGCGAAATGCGGCGCGCTCCAGAGGCCACGATAATGCTGAGTCAGACGCTGAAGCGTTACAACCTGCGAGAACAGTGAGTGAAAGAACGACGTAGGGGAGGAGTGTTTTCATACAGATACGACGATTGGAAACAGCTTCTATGACAGCGTTTACTCACCAAACAATTTCTGACGGATCTCACCGGGCTCTTCTCCAGAGACACCGTGAATTCTGTTGATGACTTCTTCATAGTCACCGACCGGAACATCAAGGTCTTCCGGCTTCAGCGAACTCCATAGTCTGCGAGCGTTTCCCTTAAATTCATTCCATGTTCCTTTCGGCTCATAGACAGGGGAGCGAGAGGACGATGGGTCAGCTTGAACGGATGCAGGATCACGATGTGCACTGAGATCACGTTTCTTCGGTGGGGATGACATACGAAAATTGGGAATTGATTCAACACATAGTTGACGCTCGTATCAGACTGTTCTGACATGACAACACTGGACACTCGCAGAAATTATTTTCTCTCTGCACTGTTACGCATATTCCGTTGCATGAGATGCATGGCTTGCATATGCGAAATTCAAGCAACATTGACGATGATATGTGTACCATCATGTGTAAGAGTTTCTGCATGTCATGCGTCTAGATGTATACCGAAGGGCAATTCGGACGCGAAAGTCTCTACTTCCCTTTTTCTTCCCACTCTCACTATGACAAAGCCAATATCCTATACCAGGACATCGCTGGCGGTATCTGCACTGTGCAGTTTGCTCCTCGGGAGCACGCCACTGTATGCGCAGAGCAAGCTCACCTCGTACACTGACGTCTCCGCAGGAGCGTGGTACGAATCAGCTGCTCAGGAACTCCTCAGAATCGGAGCTCTCGAATCAAGCGAGCCACTTCTTCGTCCAAACGATATGGCAACGCGCGCCGAGATGGTAAAACTTCTCGTTCGTGTCAATGATGAAACTCTGTCATATCCTGCAGTTGGTAGCTTCTCAGACGTCAGTAAGACTGCGTGGCATTTCCCATACTTTGAAAGCGCTGCACGACTCACATGGGTCCGCGGTGACAACAACTGTTACGGCACACTCCCATGCTACGCACGTCCGAACAGTCGCTTAAATCGTGCAGAGGCGGCAGCAATGCTCGTACGCGCATTTTCGCTAGCGTCGAATGACACTGCCCCAACATTCCCAGATAACACGAATCGTAATCAGTGGTACCACCAGCCTATTCAAACCGCCGCAGACCACTGTGTCTTGCAGGGTGATGATCTCACCGGCTTGGTGCGTCCCGCTTCTAACATGAACCGCGCAGAGATGATTGTGATGTTTGACCGTGCGTACAAGAATATGAAGTACGGCCAGGACTGTGCCATGGGACAGTCAGCAGTTGATATCTCGAGCGCTACCGCAGTTTCTTCGCGCAGCGTTCGCGTTGTCTTCTCGTCCGATGTTCAGTCAACTATTGCAGATGACGCACATCGCTATGCAGTCACCACACTCGCAGGAGCACCTGTGGCTGTAGCCATTGCATCCACTGTCGGTAGTCGAACGGTGGACCTGACACTTGCTTCGAACCTTAGTACCAATTCCGTCTACCGTGTTACGGCTACAGATGTTCGCACGTCAGGCGGCGTGACGTTCTCAGCCTCCAAGACGCTGACGGTGAATGAATTCACGCCAGTCTTACTCGATGCAGTTCCACTCTCGGCAACTCGTGTTCGTCTTACCTTCAATGCCGACATTGATAGCTCTACTGCAAACGATGGTTTCCGTTTCTCAGTTCGTGAAACCGGTAATACAAGCGCCATGATCGGCGTGCAGACAGCTACGATTGTCGATGCTCGTACGATCGACCTCATGCTTTCGTCCGGAGTACGCAATGGCGTCTCCTACAACGTAACGGCTAACACGCTACTCACAACCAGCGGAGTGACATTTAGCGATGACACGACATTCCGTTTCGACGAAAGCGCGGTGAATATCGATACCGTTGCCGGTGTTTCCTCAACGGTGCTTCGTCTCTCATTTTCTACTGATGTGG
>JAKFXO010000085.1 GCA_021731345.1 Candidatus Peribacterales bacterium
CTTCTCTGAGGTTATCGCTCCCAGCGGCGCGGCCTTCACTATGGATCAAGAGAAAGACACGATCGCCTTTTTCATCACCAAGGACGACCGGCACCAAGACGGTACCCTGAGGAGCCTTCGTTTGTCCTTTCCATACCTCGATCTTCATACAGTACAAAAGACTACACGCCGCCTCCTTCTGTCGCAAGAATCTTACGCTTCCCACTCGCCGCGAAGCATGATCTTTTCCGAAGAGCCTTTTCCTGAATACTCGTTACTTTTATCGCAGAATTGAGCAGCTACTTTACACTGAACTACGCGCACGGACTCCCAGCATAACAAACTTCGAGACCTAATAATTCATTGATTCTAAGCCAAAAAAAGGTTGTCATGACAAACCGAGCACTTGCTATTATCCCGCGCAAGGAGTACGATGAAGTCGAGGGTTTTCCTCAGATCAATTTTTTTCTTCCAATACACAGATGAAATCTGTTCATGAGTGGGTCAAGAAGGTGGTGACAAGTGGCGAGGTGCCACCGGCCAATCAACCAACATCAGAACCACATAAAGTTTCTACTCCCGCTTCGCCGAAGCCTACCGCGGAACATCCGCGCACAGCGAAGCCCGCTACTCCGCAAGCAGCTCCCGTCAAAGTTTTGGCGACAGCACCTGGAGGCAAAGGCCTTAAACTCTATCCTCTCGGAGGATTTGAAGAAGTAGGCCGTAACTGTTTCGTCGTTGATGTCGACGGCGACCTTTACATCATCGACCTCGGTCTTCAGTTTCCTGAAGAGGACATGCCGGGTATCGACTATCTCATTCCCGATCTCTCGGGTTTGCGTGGCAAAGAAAATCGCATCAAAGCGGTCATCTTCACACACGGCCACCTTGACCACATCGGTGCTGTGCAGCACGTCCTACCGAGCCTTCGTTTTCCGCCATGCTACGGCACAAAGCTCACCATGGCGTTTGTGAAAAAGCGTCTTGATGAAGAGAAGCTCACAAGCCAAGCCAAGCTTCATACCGTGGCGTTCAATGCACCTCTCCAACTTGGAAACGTGAAGATCGAATTCCTCCGTGTGACGCACTCCATCCCTGACTCTGCTGCCGTTGCTGTTCACACCCCGTACGGAACCATCGTTCATACCGGTGACTTCAAGTTCGACTTAACGCCGATGAACGAACCGCCAGCGGACTTTCAGCGTCTTGCGGAACTGGGTGACGAGGGAGTGCTCGCCATCATCGCGGACTCAACGAACGCGACGAAGCCGGGAAACGCTCTTTCCGAGAAAGCGATTTCGGCGACTCTGTTCCAGCTCATGCGCGACGCGAAAGGAAGGCTCATCATTTCGACCTTCAGCTCGCTTCTCAACCGTTTGCAACAAGTCATTGAGCACGCCAAAACCTTAAACCGCAAGGTGTACGTGTCCGGCAGATCGATGGAGACGAACATCGAGATCGCACAGGAACTGGGCTACATCTCGGTGCCGCGCGGCATGATCCGCAAGGTCGGCCCTGGCATGGAGAAAATTCCTGACCGTGAAATGTTGATCCTCACCACGGGTTCCCAGGGCGAAGAGCGCGCGTCGCTTGCTCGCATGGGACTCGGCGTCCATCAGCACGTTCGTGTGAAGAAGGGGGACACCGTCATCCTCTCTAGTAACCCGATCCTTGGTAACGAGCGCGCAGTTGCGAAAGTCGTGAACAACTTGAACCTCCTTGGAGCAAAAGTTCTCACGAACCAAGAGCTTGCGCTGCACACCACGGGTCACGGTTACCAGAACGACATCATGCTTATGCACCGCCTTGTGCGCGCGAAGCACGTCATTCCAGAACACGGTGAACCGTACATGAGAGCTGCTCACGGTGACCTCGCACGCTCTATCGGCTACGAAGATAACCAGATCCATCTCCTGGTGAACGGCGAAATTCTCGAGTTTGATGCTCAAGGTGCTGCACGCCGTTCGAAGCACAAGCTTCCGGCCAACGACATCATCATCGACGGTCACAGCCAAGGCGCTGAGGGTGCGCGCATTATGGATGATCGTAAGATCATGAATAACGCCGGTATCTTCGTCGCTGTGCTCAAGGTCTATGCCGAGTCCATGCGCCTCGTGTCTGATCCTCTCCTTCTCTCTCGTGGATTCGTCTACGGAACGGAGATGATGAGCACGAACAAAGACGCTACGGCGGTCATTCGTAAGGCGTACGAGGAAGCTCTCGCACGCGGCGAAAAAGACATGAAGGCCCTCAAGAAAGAGGTCACAGGCGCGCTCTTCCGCTTCTTCCGTCACAAGCTTGATCGTGAACCGATGGTCATGCCGATCATCATTGAGGTCTAAAGAATTCTGATCATTACCAGATTTCTGACAATCGCAAAAACTGCCCGGTACACAAGGTACCGGGCGTTTCATCGTGGGCGGTTTTAGTCTCGATTACGTCATGTTGCCGAGATTGAAGAAAAATATTTCCGTTGCTTCGTAGCGACCACATTCTTCCTCGCCACCACCGTGTGAACGGCAATGGGCTGCAAGCCGCTTGAAGAAGTCTTGTCGCCACCCAAGGTATGCTGACACTCGTTCGGGTGGCAGCGTGGAGGCGTTGAGACTGCGTACTTCTTCCCGCGCAGCTTCAGCAGCGTCGATTTTCAACCAGCGATGCAACACTTCGAAAGTCATTGCGAATTGCCGAAAGTCTTCCGGCACCTCGTCTGAAATTCCGAAGACTGCATGCGTGGTTGGATCCACGTGCTCCGCTGCACAAATGAAGTGTGTGAAGTCTGGAAAAGACGGCATCATGTCGTGCGACATGATGTAGAACATGTACTCAACATCTCGACATGTCAGGGTCTGTGTAGCAAACCCTCGAGCGCGGAAGACATTATGTCTCTGCGCGATGTGGTTAGTGGTGTGTATCGCCATCTTGTGTTTCTCCTTATATCTTGAAAGCCCACGATGTGAATGATCTCTGCAACAACGCGCTGCAGATATGAGTATTTTATACTAGTATTTATTTTTGTCTATTATCGACTCTAGGGCATCAGAAACGTGCCCGTCTCCTTTTTGAAGGGAGACGGGCGTGTTCGCGGGCGGCGCTTTCTACGCCTGACACAGTCGCTCAAAGACTCTGAGAGAGGCTTCAAATTCTGCGATCTTGTGAGCGGCAAGACGAAGCAGGTGAACAGTTCTCCGTCATGCTCCACAATGAACGTTGGGTAGCCAGCAGCCTGATATCTGCTGCGTTCCTCAGCAATGCGTGTCTGAGTTGTCATGTCATTTCCTTTTGCTTGGTTTTTTTGAAAAGATCTTCGTATCGAAAGCATATGCCCGCGATGTGAAAGATGACTGCAGCGACATGCTGCAGATTCGTCTATTTAAACATATTATTATAAATATGTCAAAGTAGTCAGAAATGGCATGAATCATGCCTATAACGCTTGATGACGACCAAGCATCATGCTTGAATACGGCTTCATGAAGTACGAATCCGTATTATTCGATTTAGACGGCACTCTGATCTCTACAACGCACCTATACGAACAGGCGTGCATCGCAGGTATGCGCGCCATCGGACTTGAGTTTTCGTCGGATGATTTCAAGCGTCTGTATCCCACTGGTTACTCCATGGCGGGGTGGATCGTGGAGAAGGGCGGTAAGGCGGAGCAACTGGAGACCGTGCGCGCAGCTCGTGACGTTGTGTATCACGATTTACTTTCGACGCAGAGTGAGTTTTGTCCAGGTGCACTCGAACTACTCGAATTTCTGCGTGATCATCCGACCGGCGTCATCACCAATTCATGGCGATCGTACTTGGATGCCATTCACAAAAAGCTTGCGATCTATGATCACCTCAAAGAAATCATTACTGCAGATGACATGGGAGATTTCTACAAGCCGCATCCACATGGTCTCCTCATCACTGCCGATAAACTTGGCGCTAATCCTGAAAAATCCATCTACGTTGGTGATCAGATTTTTGATCTTGAAGCTGCGAGAGCTGCCGGCATGACAGCGTGTCTTATCTATGGGCCACATTCACCAAAGGGTGCAGAAAAGCACGCAGATATGGTTGTAGAGTCCTTGGCGGAGCTGCAGAGCAAGCTTTAGTGAGCGATGACCTGCATGACTTTTCCGGTAACTTTTCGTCCCTCAAATGGAGTCCAGCCACACTTGCTCTTGAGGTTTTTTCCTTCGATCATCCACTCAGTCTCCGGATCAACGATCACCAGTCGTGCGAGTTTTTTCTCCTCAAGATTGTGTGCGCCGAGATTGAAAATTTTATTTGGATGTGTGAAACACAATTTTAGAATATCGGCGTAGGAGATTTTTTGTGCTGCCGCTTCAGTGAGAAGGAGAGGGAGCATTGTTTCTACCCCTGGTACTCCACTTGGTGCTGATAGTGGCTCACCTGTTTTCTTTTCTTCCAGCGTGTGCGGCGCGTGATCAGTCGCGACGCAGTCCACTGTGCCGTCTTTGATGCCCGCCCAGAGAGCTGCTGCGTCGTCCTTCGTACGAAGCGGTGGGTTCATCTTTCCAAGTGTTCCTAGAGCAGCGTAATCATCAATTGTGAGGAAGAGATGATGCGGAGATACTTCGCAGGTAATCGGCAGACCTTCTTTCTTTGCAGCACGTACGACTGCTAGGCCTTTTGCGGTGGAAAGGTGTGCAATGTGCAGTGCTGCACCGGTTTTCTTTGCCATCGCTACGGCTTCACGGACCGATTTCTCCTCTGATTCCGCCGGCCTCATGGCGGAGTGAGCCGCAATATCTGTGCGTGTATTTGCTGCCTTTGCTGCTGCGTTCATCTCGGAATCTTCACAATGTGCGATCAGTGGAATTTTTAGATCTGCGCACGTCTGAAAAATTTCTTCGACGATCCCGCCGTCCACTTTCTGGTCTCCGGTGGAATGGTCTAGATACAGCTTCACGCCACAGCAATGGTGTTTCAGACGCTTGAGTTCCATCGCTTCACCGGTCCAAATATCTTTGAGTGTTCGTAGGTGTGCTGCTTCCGTGACGCCAAAATAAAAACGAATATCACACTGGTCTACTTTTGCACTGCGTCGCACTTTGTCTGCCAGTGCCGCGACGGTGACAGTAGGTGGAATCGTATTTGGCATTTCGCAGACAAGACCGATTCCGCCGGCAATGGCAGATGCGGCTTCTGTTTCCATTGTTGCCTTGTGCTCTAGTCCTGGCTCCCTAAAGTGAACGTGACAGTCGATAAGTAGCGGGAACAATAATTTTCCTGATGCATCGATGACGTTCGCTTCTTTATGATCTGCTCCCAATTTGATGTGCTCGATCATTCCATCGATGCCAATCAAAATGTCTGCCTTTTTGCCGGTTTCAGCCAATGTCCCGCCGCGGATGAGAGTTTTTTTCATGAAAATTACGCTTTCTTCAGAAGCATTGCCAGAAGCGCCATGCGTACAGGAACGCCATTTCCAGCTTGGTGGAAGTAGACGGCATTTGGGAGACTGTCTACATCGGTGGAGATTTC
>JAKFXO010000100.1 GCA_021731345.1 Candidatus Peribacterales bacterium
GTTACAACGCGTCCAATGAGTGCATCACCAACTGGCACGGAGAGAACTTTGCCCATGGCTTTGACCGTGTCGCCCTCACTGACTTTTGTAAAGTCACCGTAGATAACGGCTCCTACAAGCTCTTCCTCAAGGTTGAGTGCACTACCGATGATACCGTTTCCGAAGTCGATCATTTCTCCGGAACTCACCGTCGTGAGGCCAGCAATTTTGGCGATACCGTCACCGATCTGAACGACGGTTCCAACATGCTCCTCTTCTACGGACGGCTTATAATGAGCGATCCGTTCTTCGAGCGTCTTGATGAGGTTGGCGGAGAGTGACATGAATGAGTTGGAGAATGGCGATTAATCGAGCGGCTGGAGACATGTCTTGAGAAGATTGGCGAGAGCACCCTGGATGCTGCAATCGATACGACGATGATCGACGAGGAGGACGCTACCTCCGATCAGCTCAGGATCAGTAGCTCGTTCCATACGAACAGTCTTTCCGGACTTTTCTTTCAGGAGAGCGCCGACAGTCTCTGCGGAGATGGAATGCTCGGTTGGAACTACCAGTAGTCCGGAAGAAATGCTGCCACGTTTCTTCAGCTCTCTTTCGAGAAGTTTCGTAAACTGTCGAAAAGTGACACCAGGACACCTACTTTTTAGGAGCCTGATAGCGCTTTCACAAGCCTCATCGGCAGACATGGCAGGATTCTGCTCCATGCAGTCGACGAGTGAGCGCGCGATGTCTTTCGGCCTGATCTTCATGAGAGCAATGTCGGAAGATTCTTTTTAAGTTCAGCTTCAAAACTCTCTTGGTCTTCTTTGGAAAACTCTCGACGAAGAATTTTTTCGGCAGACAAAACGATGGCGTGGGCCAATTTATCCTGAACTTCTGTCGCTACCTGTGAGCGCTCCATCTCAAGCTGCTGCCTGCCTTTCGTAATGATTTGATCTGCATGAAGCTTGGCTGCTTTTTCAATTTCAATACGAATGGCCTCTGCCTCAGTCTTTGCGCGACCAAGCAACTGACCTGCTTCCTCATCCGCCTTACGGAGGATTTTTGTGCGATCTTTATCGATCTGCTCCTTGTGGCGATCGATCTCTTTCACCTTCTCCATGGACTCCGCGACAAGCGTGCGGCGCTCATCGATAACCCTGAGCACCGGCTTGTAGATGAACTTCACAAGAACGAATACCAAAATGGCGAAGTTGACTGCCTGCGCAAGTAGCGCGAACCAATCGATACCGAGGGCGTGAAGAATTTCTATCATGGTCGTGAAAGGGGAAAAGTTGCGACGTTTAGACGAACTTCATGATGAGTGCGATGACGAGGCCGTAGATGGCAATGGCCTCGGCGAACGCGATAGAGAGGATGGCGAATGTCTGAATTCGTGCGCCTGCCTCTGGGTTGCGGCCGATAGCTTCTACAGCCTTCGCGCCGATGAAACCGATTGCGATGGCTGGGCCAAGGGAGCCGAATCCGATCGTGATCGCGACAGGAAGGTTCTTGTCAGCGAGCAAGCTGACCGATGAACTGGTGGTAACTGGATCCATAGGTCTGAGGGGAAAAGAATGAAAGTAGTAAACGCTAGTTTAAGCCGCAACGGCGGCAGGAGCAGCATGCTCGTCATGATGATGGTTGGTCACCGCACTCTTCAGGAACGCTGTCGTCAGAAGCGCAAAGACAAGGCCCTGAATAACTCCAACAAAGAGCTCCATGCCAAGGAATGGCACTGGAGCGAGGTATGGCACTAAGTAGGAAATAACGATGAGAAGCACTTCTCCTGCAAAGATGTTTCCGAAAAGACGGAATGTAAACGAGATAACCTTCGACATTTCACCAATCATTTCCAGAATTCCGACGAACGTGCCGATGGGGTCTTTCCATGGCGGAACAAGAAACTTGGATGAGTAACCATACACACCGAGTTCCGACATACCGAAAAACTGCACGCAGGCCATGGCGATAAGCGCAATAGCGAGCGTCATGTTCACATCAGCGTTCATAGAGCGAAACAGAGGAATGTCCGCCGCGTGACCGTTATGCATGCCTGCGATCGTGATGCTGCCAACTCCCGGAAAAATACCCATCCAGTTTCCAAGCACGATGAAGATGAACATCGTTGCGACCATCGGGAAAAATTTGCGAGCAAGACGATCGTCATTCACAACAGATGCAAAGAGATCGAAGAGGCCACTCACGACAAGTTCAACGGCTGCCTGAAACCTGCCAGGAACCAACTGGTAGCCCGTTGCACGAACTGCGAAAGCGACAGCGATCAGCACAAGCATCGCAAGCCATGCCATGAGCATGGTATTTCTGATCTCAATGTGCCCAATGTGGGCAATGACTTCCGATGCGAGTGAAATAGTGACCATACCTATTTGACGGAAGGAGGACGGAAAAGTTAATGGAGAATTTCTTGCTCTTTTGCGATCTCCGGATCGGCTTCTTCCTTCGTGTGTTTTTTCTTAGGTAGAACTTTTGGCATACGATCGGTGATCACTTTGATCTTGCGGAAAATGGCGGTGAAAGAGCCAGCAAACGCGAGAGCAAGGCCCAGGAAGAAAAATAGATGAGAATCACCAAGTTGCTTATCGATAAGACGTCCAACTAAGCCGAATACGACAGCGGGGACAGCGATAAGTGATCCAAGTTCCATGGCGAACTCCACGCCAAGGGCATTGCTCTCGGCGGGCGAGACTTCGGGTACGTGGTGATCAGCCGGAGGTGTGGTGTGGGAGTGTGACATAAGAATTATGGACGGCGGCGGCGAGAACGGAGACGACGAACAGATGCGAGACGGGCAAGTTCGCGCTCCAGAGTGGCTGTTGCTTCCACGAAACCTTCTGCATCATTGCGACGAGCTTCGCGCAATTCTTCGGCACGCTTCTTTGCGAGTTCAATCGCCTTCTCTTCTAGGCTCTCTGCGCGGTCGGCGATGTCAGACAAAATACGAACATTCTTGGGTCCCACCTGGACGACGCCACGCGATACGGCAAAGAGAAGTTCCTGTTCAGTGGTACGAATAATGACCGTGCCCGGCTCTACGGTAGAGAGAAGTGGGATGTGATTTTTGAGTACCGTGATCTCGCCCATGCCACTTGGGATCGTGACGGAGACGGCGTCTCCGCTGAATGCACTGCCCTCTGATGTGATGAGCTCAGTGTGCATACCTAGTTTTTCTTGGGAAGAACTTCATCGATGCCTCCTTTCATATAGAAATCCTGTTCAGGTACATGGTCGAGCTCGCCAGCGATGATGGCCTTGAAGCCCTTGATGGTGTCCTTGAGTGATACGAACTTACCCGGAGCACCGGTGAAAACTTCTGCGACGAAGAAAGGCTGCGAGAGGAAGCGCTGAATCTTACGGGCACGCTGCACCGTATTACGGTCATCTTCGGAGAGCTCTTCCATACCTAGGATGGCGATGATGTCCTGAAGTTCGCGGTAACGTTGGAGAATTTTCTGCACCGAGCGTGCGACGTCGTAGTGCTCTTGGCCGACGTTTGCAGGAGTGAGAATGGTGGACGTGGACTCGAGTGGATCAACAGCAGGATAAATACCGAGCTCAGCGAGTGCGCGAGTAAGAACGATGGTGGAGTCCAAGTGTGCGAATGTGGTAGCAGGTGCAGGATCAGTAAAGTCATCGGCAGGAACGTACACAGCCTGTACAGAGGTGACAGAGCCCTTTTTCGTAGAAGCGATGCGCTCCTGCACCATACCCATTTCGTTTGCGAGTGTTGGCTGATAGCCCACCGCAGACGGGATACGTCCGAGCAGAGCGGAAAGCTCGGCTCCAGCCTGTGTGAAACGGAAAATGTTATCGATGAACAGGAGAACGTCTTTATTTTCTTCATCACGGAAATACTCCGCCATCGAAAGGCCAGAGAGCGCGACGCGCAAACGTGGTCCCGGTGGCTCATTCATTTGTCCGAAGACGAGCGCTGTTTTTTCAAGAACTCCTGATTCTTTCATCTCGTAGTACAAGTCGTTTCCTTCACGGCTTCGTTCCCCCACTCCGGCAAAGACGGAGAATCCTCCGTGAGCAGTGGCGACAGAATAAATAAGTTCTTTCACGATCACTGTCTTACCTACACCTGCACCACCGAAGAGTCCGACCTTTCCTCCTTTCAGGATCGGACAGATGAGATCGATAACTTTGATACCAGTCTCAAGCACCTGAGTCTCCGTCGACTGATCCATAAAGGAAGGAGCCGGACGGTGAATGGAATACTTTTTCTTTGCCTTCACCGGGGGTAAACCGTCAATCGGCTCTCCAAGAACGTTAAACATGCGTCCAAGCGTCTCCGGGCCAACCGGAACTTGAATGGGCTTTTCAGTATTTGTCACCATGGCACCACGCTGGAGTCCATCGGTAGAACCCATCGCAACTGCGCGAACGAGTCCTTGCTCAAGATGCTGTTGCACCTCGAGAGTCAGAGGCTTGCCATCGATCAGAACCGTGAGCGCGGTGTAGATCGGTGGCATCGTGTCTGTGTCATCGAACTGACAGTCGACAACTGCTCCGATGACCTGTGAGATTTTGCCTGGCATACGGACGGGAGAACGAAAGAATGAGTGCAACTCCCTATTGTAGGAATGAAGCTTCCCGAAGCAAGGCTTTTAGGGCTTTTCGCTCAAGAAAAGTGACCACTTAGATGCTTGATTTCTAGATGAATACCTAGTATTAATTTTGTTTTGTCCTCATCGGACTACATAGGATACTACCCGGACATATTTCTTCAGCACTTGCAAAGTCGCGCTACGCCTTGCAGATGGCTATGCTTCAGTCATGCACTCTTACGCCGCCCAACTCGGAAACAACCCATCACTCTCCATTGCAGAACTTGCAGCAGTTCTTTCTGACTTTGATCGAGAACACATGTTCCCTGGTCAAATCATCACTTTCAAAACTGCAACGGAATTGGATCAGGCATTTCTCAATCGCCTCGGAGGAACCATCGTCATCGCAAAAAATATCATCGGTGATTTTGCTGTTGGCCTGGACGACTTGCCTGCGCTTCTTGCGGCAGAATTGAAAACTGTGAAAGGCAAAGCAACCTTCAGCTTGCGATGCTTCGGCATCAGCCCAAATCGCATTCGTGATTTCTATAAAAGCTGTAAGCAGGGACTCAAGCAAAAGGGTGTCTCAAGCCGCTACATCGGCTCTGAGCGTGAAGCTGCAAAGCCTATTCAGCTGCATGATGAAGGCGCTCTTGATCCAAAGAAAGGTTGTGAGCTCATGATCTTGCAAGATAAAGAACGTGTATGGATCGGCCGCACCGTTGCTGCTCAAAACATTAAGACGTATACGCTTCGCGATATCGAGAAGCCTGTACGTGATACGAAAGTCGGCCTGCTTCCGCCGAAGCTCGCGCAGATGCTTTTGAACTTTGGTCAGTCGCTTGTCGGTCC
>JAKFXO010000140.1 GCA_021731345.1 Candidatus Peribacterales bacterium
CGATCTTGCAAGTGCTGCTACAACCATCACCACTCTGGAAGTCACCGTCGTCACACGTTTCGTCGTCAGCATTTCCGACGATGCCGTCTGCTCCTTCGGTCTGAATGTTGGAGTCGCCACAGGCAAGCTGGCAGGAATTTTGTCCTGAACCTGAACAGAAGTAACCCTGTTCGATCTGACACGTTGCACTACAGCCGTCCCCATCAGTTGTGTTGGTGTCGTCACAGGCTTCGGAGCCTTCTTTGACTCCGTCACCACAGACGGGGTCTTCGGTACAAACGCTCGGAGTAGAACCAGTACAGGAGAATCCTGACTCGACCGTACACGTTGCGCTGCAACCATCGCCAGAATCAGTATCTCCATCGTCACAGACTTCCGTTACTTCTTTCTCTCCGTCACCACAGACGGCTGGCTGCCGAACAGTAAGGAGCGCGCCGGATGCTTCATTGACGATGAAGAAGTATAGCGAGTTACGAGACAGCTGTGCGCCCGTCGCCGTATCCGTTGCAGCCATCGTGATCCCGTTTGTGGACTCGAACGTTGCAATAGAGCCGCCATTTTGAGCATCCTCAGCCCTGGCCTTCGCTGATGCGAAGAACTGGCCTGGGAATCTCTCGGTCAGCACCGGTGCGGTCTTGTTGGCTTTTTCAGCACCAGCTGTTGCTGACGAATATTTGTAACCGAAGTAGTTTACGGAGTGCACACCAGCAACCGTGAGTGCGTCATCAAGTGTTGCCTCATCAATCGTCTGATCATCAGGTACAACGACGAGGTACAGAGAATCTTCGATGAGCGTCTCACTGTCTGTTCCGGTTGGGAACGTGACTTTCTTCACGGAAATTCCTGACTTCTTACCGATCTCAGAAATGGCTCCTGTGAGCGGAGAAGACGAGCTATCAAAACCAAATGGAAGTGGAATATCATTCGTAGAATTCAGCTTCGCAACGGATACAAAGACAGAGAGTGTCACCACACCGAGTGCGAGAGTGATAATGCCGACTGCTTTTTGGCGCTTCGTGAATGTCATTAGAAGCTTGGGGTGGGAGTGGTGAGATTGCAGGAGTTATCACAATCATCAGTCTCGACACTATTGCCATCATCACATTCCTCTGTGCCCTGAATGAATGTGTCACCGCAGGTTGCTAGCTCGCACACATTGGTACAAGCGTCCGTATTCAGGCTATTGCCGTCATCACAATCTTCACCGCTTTCTACAGTACCGTTTCCGCAGACAGGGTCAGGCGTACAAACGCTCGGCTCACCTGTACAGGAGTATCCGGCTTCGACAGCACAAACATTGCTGCAGCCATCGCCACTATCAGTGTCTCCATCATCACAGACTTCCGTGCCAGCAATGACGCCGTCACCACACTCAGGGGCTGAGCCATGCAGATCAACCTGAGTGAAGAGCGTGGTCTGAGCGAGCGTCACATGAATGTCACACTCGGTCGTGCATGTTCCGTTTGTTTCGATGCCCGCGAGAGCATCCTCACCAACGATCGATGCATCAATGTACGTCTGCGCAGTAGCAAACGGAGTGTTTGCCGTAGCGAATGCAAACTTCACTGGATCTTGTGGAGTGTCGACAAATGATCCGATGACTTCATAAATAGTGCCAGAACCAGTCGTCACAACATTCGAGCCCGATACCGTGAGAGTCACATCTGAGGATCCTGATCGAACAATGGAAGCAAGTGTCACAACAGCGTCTGTGACGCTATCACCATTCGTGTCTTTCTTGAGCTTGAATCCAGACATCGCTGTACCGGAACCTGTTACTGCACGCATACGTAGTGCATGAAGATCGATACTTTCACCACTTGCTGTCGCTGTGAAGCGGAGCAAGACCTTATCCTCAAGCGGTGCGCCTGTACCTGTTGCAGGTAGTGCATCAGAAACAATGAGTAAGTCAGCAGAGGAACCAGACGATGGGATGAGGCTACACACGCTCGGAGCACCCGAACACGTGTATCCAGACTCAATGGCACATGTTGCGCTACAACCATCTCCAGAAGCGACATCTGCATCATCACAGGCTTCGCCGGATTGAATAATACCGTTACCGCAGACAGGTGGATTTGTGATCGTCCACAGAATAGACGGACGCGTGATGACGGAAATCTGACAGACGGCTTGAGCACAGACTGCATCCGTACGAATGCCGGAGAGCAAGACTGCAGGGTTTTCACGGCGACCTGCAACATAACCAGACGTTGCCGTAGAAAGCTTCAGCTGTAAGAGATGTCCCGATGGAACGTTCGGAGCAATGTCAGCGACGATTTCAAATGTCATCGCTGCACCTGCGCCAATAAGCTGACCACTGACACCGTTCAAGGCATCAAAGGTCAATGTACCGGAGACAGGAGAAACGCCTGACTGCACCACAGTATCGACACGCCCGTCGTTATTTGAATCTCGCATGAGCTTGAAATTCTGTGCATCAGCGAGCGAACCGGTCTGGGTCGTAGCGACAATTTTCGTGAGACGTAGAAGCTCAGCAGCCCCTGCGTCAAAACGCAGCAGTGTCACACCAGTTTGGCTGGCACGCACCGTTCCGGATGTTGCGACGGTCTGTACCGAAATCGCCATCTTTGCGCCGGTTGCCGTGCTACCAGATCCAAAAGGAATAGGGATGTTGTAGTGACAACTATTGGTACATGCATTGTTATCGTTACCATCTGCGTCATCACAATCTTCACCAGGCTCAAGAATCGCATTACCGCACATGCCACCGTTTCTCGCAAAAAGACGTGCACCGTTCTCCTCATTCACAATAAAGACATACAGCGCACCCGCAGGATCCATTCGGACTGAACCTGCAGTGCCATTTGTCGGCAAGAAGGTGACGTTATTTTGCTGCTCAAATGCGATGAGCTGATTGCCAAAAGCGACGTCTTCAGCACGAGCTTTTGCACTCGCAAAAAATTGCCCTGGAAAACGATGTTGAAAGAGAATCGCCGCAATATCGCGACGCTCCATCGTCGCAGCTGCATCAGAATAACGATAGCCGTAGTAATTCATAAAACGACCAGAGCCTGTGACAGCAGCCATCGCAGTATCGAGTGGCACATCCAAGACATCTGGAAGATTTGGAATATGTACAAGATAAATACGATCGGGCAGAAGTACTTCAAACTTCTCAGCATTTCGATACGTCACTTCATACACATCAATACCATTACGCTTTCCGATAGGTGTCACTTTTCCCTGCAAGTTGCTCCCCTGCGTGCCGAATGGCAGCGGAATGTTTCCCTGCATGAGCGGTTTTGGCGCACCAGAAAAAAGCATCATGAAAACACCAACAGTTGCGACTGATCCGGCAACTCCGAGGAGCGTCTTCTTTGAGACCCACGATGCTGGAAGTGGAGATGAAATCATGAGGAAACTTAGGCTGCAAATGCCATGCGACGTGCACGAATTTGTGCATACGCAAATGTGCTCACCGCAGCGAGAATCATGGCTGCAATTGCGAGAACGCTTTCTGGACCGGTAGCCGTGACGCGCGGAGCTCCGCTGTGAAGCACGTTACCGTTAGCATCCGTCACCGTGCTGTCACCACCGATAATAATAGTAGGACCTCCGGATGACCTTTCATCAGCGATACGATCCTGACGACGCTCATACGTGGCGTTCTGATCAAGGAGTCCTTTTGGTTGTGGTGAGTTATCGGGAACATACGTATCAACCGGCTCATCATGAATAGATGGCAGATTGGCCTGCGCTGCATTGCGGATCTCAGCTTGACGAGCCTGCTGCTGCTCAATCACCGCATCACCCTCGCGTTCAAGCGGAGGTGCAGGCTGGAGCGTCAGGCTCTGTCCTCCGAACACTTGCTCAGGAGCGAGGTATGCAAATCCGCTCACGGGAGCGAGTAGAGTAGCGATGCCAAGAGCGGCAAACGCAACGGAGAAGGAGATTTTTTCCATGGGTATTGGTGTGTAATTTTCTAGGCATTATACCTCTTCTTACTGTTTTTCACAAGATGGCTATCTATTCATCGGTATCCATAGGGAGGTTCGGGATCGGGAATTCCGGTGCATCGACGCCGCGTGCAGAGTCGGTCAGACGGTTGCCGTCCTGGGACTGGAGCAGGCTCCATTTGTAATCCCAGTCTGGACGACCAAAGGTCTCAGGATTCCTCGGATTTGTTTCGCCTTGGTCAACAGTGCAGTTCTGGTTCATATCCTCGCCAAAGACCGGAGAGGAAGGACGTTCCATACATGCCCTTTCACCTTGCGCGTCATTGAAACAGACAACCTGACGAGGCTCAGGGCAGCCGTTGCCAGAACCGTTACCGTCACAGAGTCCGTCACGATCCGTGTCGCTGACGAGTGCGCTCGTCTCATTCGTCTCGATCGCACCATTCATATTTTTGTCCTCACAACGGTCACCAAGACCATCGCGGTCTGTGTCAGCTTCATGTGGATTTGTCTTCGTCCTAAACACTTCGCTTCCATCTGCGATGCCGTCACGATCCGTATCCGGATCATTCGGGTTCGTGCCAACTTCACGCTCACGTTCGTTATTCAGATCATCACCATCGGTATCCACACCGACCGGCAAAATGACGGCGCTCATGACGTAGCATGTCTGTCCGCCGTACAAAATTTCTGCAATCGATGCAGACGCTTTCGGGTCTTTTGCAGTCGTTGCAGCGAGGATATCGGTTAGGCTGTTATCCGCAGGAACTGGCCGTGCAAGCTGTGTCTTGCGTTCGCCAATCGAGTAGAAGAATTGGCCGTCGTACATCTTTTTTCCAAGGTAACCTTTCGCTTTGTTGTCAGGCTCATTGCCGCTGAAGCAGTAACCCCAGTAACGTTTTTCATCAAAGTCCGGTCCACCAAAAAATGTGATCCTAGGAATTCGCGTACCCTGCGGAACAGTGAAGATGACATGTGTATCCGAGGGTGCGGAAAATCCATCGATGGCACGCTGTTCCTCATAACGCTGCGTTGGCACAACGCCTTGCTGTTGCGGTGTCGTGAGGCGACCCTGCAACGGTCCAACTCCCAGGTTACGCACGAGCGCAGCACCACCGACGATGACGGCACACCCGAGCAGGGTGAGCGTTGCGTACTTGAGTGTCTGCACGATGTAGGGATTTGGACGCATCAAAACATTATACCATAAAGTGCTCCTACTTTGTAGGCATGAAAAAGCGCTTCTGTAAGCCGTTACAGCGCTACATTTCAGACGTCGACAACGACTGTTCCCGCAATATGGTCATGAATACACCGCCTGTCGTTTTGGAGAATGAATGCTGAATCGACCAAAAAATAGAATGGAATCATGGAGAGAAGTGCATTCAG
>JAKFXO010000080.1 GCA_021731345.1 Candidatus Peribacterales bacterium
GAAGCCGGAAATACCGATGCGCTACAACGCATGCAGGACGCCTCCGTTCCGCTAGAGTCTGCCATTCAGTCACTCATCCAAGTTGTGGAGGAGGAGCTACCTGAAAAATATATTCCAGAACTCGTATTTTTCCTGTCGCGGTCCTGCGTCGATGGTCATTGCCAGCGCACCCTTGATGCAGTCGCGAGGCGCACATTCAATCCCTACTGCCATCCATATGTATCCGGCAAGTACGTCGAAGAAGATGCGTACAAGAAATGCTTCTGTTATCCGGAGGTCGAGTCTGATGATCCTGATTTCTGGAAGGATTATTGCTCAGCAGATTTTGGTGAAGACATGGCTCGGTACGATGCCATGGAGCCAGAAATGATTCCGGCATGCGTAGAGGAATCACTTATGTCCTCCAGCAGCTCCGTTAGTCCCTGAAACCCTGCAAAAGGACTACATAGTGCGTTGGCGAGAGGGCTTACCGATGTTACCGTGAGTGCATGAGCGCCGAGCGTTTTGTCCATCTGCACTGTCACTCTACTTTCTCGCTTTTAGAAGGCCTTCCAAGCCCTGAGGAAATTGTCGACCGTGCCAAGGAGCTCGGACACACCGCTGTGGGAATGGCAGACAAGGGATACACGTACGGACTCATCGAATTTTACAAAGCTGCTAAAGATGCGGGGATCAAACCGATTCTCGGTCTTGAGACGTACGTTGCAGCACGCACGCGTCACGATAAAGAATCGTCGTCCGATACTCGTCGGTATCCGCTAGTGCTCCTCGCAGAAAATGAGGAGGGTTACCAGAACCTTTTGGCACTTGCCACAAAGGCCGCCATGGAAGGTATGTACTACAAGCCGCGTGTGGACGCAGAGCTCTTGAAGCAGTACGGAAAGGGTCTTATTGCGCTTACAGGCCCCATTGGAGGCAGCGTGCCGCAGGCTGCTCTCGCAGAAGATTTTGAGCGCGTGAAACTTCTGACCGAGCAGTACCGTTCGTACTTTGGTCCGGACAATCTGTATTTCGAGCTCATGGATTTGCCGAGTGTCCCCGGTCAACGTGAGGTGAATCAGCAGCTCATCAAATTCGGCAAAGAACTTGGCGTACCAGTGGTGGCAACGTGCAACAGTCATTACTGTCGCACGGAAGATGCAGAAGCACATGACGTACTTCTCTGTATTCAGAAAAATGCGAATGTCGGAGACGCTGGAAGATTTAGCATGCGTGACTCAGACTTTTCCATGCGTCCAGATGAAGAAATGCGCACAGCATTCGCACATATTCCAGAAGCCTTTGATAACGCGTCAGTTATCGCAGATCGCTGCAACGTGAAGATTCCTTTTGGTCAGTATCGCATCCCGAAATTTCCCGTGAAGGGCGCTGACACAGAAGAGTCGCTTCTGAAATCTCAGTGCGAGGCAGGCCTCCTCAAGCGCTACAGCGCACAAATGAAGACCGACCCAGCACTTGAAAAGACTGTTCGTGAGCGCCTCGCCTACGAGCTTGAGGTCATCAAGAACATGGGGTTCTCCGGCTACTTCCTCATCGTCTCAGACTTTGTGCAGGAGGCTAAGCGTCGCGGTATTACGGTCGGTCCTGGCCGCGGTTCCGCTGCGGGTTCCATCGTGAGTTACGTGCTGGATATCACCACGCTGGATCCCATCGCCCAAGGACTTCTCTTCGAGCGATTCCTCAATCCGGAACGTATCTCGATGCCGGATATTGATATCGACTTCGCTGATACGCGTCGTGATGAAGTGCTGGAATACGTGCGAGAAAAATACGGTGCGGACCGCGTCATCCAAATTTGTACGTTTGGAACACTGGCTGCCCGCGCTGCCGTGAAAGACGTTGGCCGCGCCTTCGGTGTCTCATTTGCCGAAATGAACGCGCTCGCCAAAGTGATTTCAGATCGTCCCGGAACGACGCTAGAGGAAGCACTCGCGACGGATGAATTGCAGGGAGCCATTGAATCGAATGACACCTATAAGAAAATTATCGAGATCGCACTGAAGCTGGAAGGCAAAGCGCGTCACGTCTCGGTGCATGCGTGTGGCGTTGTCATCACACCTGAGCCTGCCGTGAAATATACGGCGTTGCAGCGCGCGCCAAAGGATGAAAACACCATCATCACGCAGTTCCACGCCAAGCCATTGGAGGCGCTAGGACTGCTGAAAATGGACTTCCTCGGCCTCAAAAACCTCACGATCATTCAAACGGCACTTCTCATTATTGAGCGCATTCATAACGTGAAGATCGATATCGCATCTATTCCAACTGACGATAAACAAACCTTCGAGCTCCTGTCACGCGGAGAGACAACCGGCGTGTTCCAGCTTGAGTCTGCTGGTATGCGCAGATACTTGAAGCAGCTGAAACCGACACAGCTCGACGACATCACGGCCATGGTGTCTCTGTACCGTCCGGGTCCGATGGATAAAATTCCGGATTACATCAAATGTAAACACGGTGACAAAGAAGTGACCTACGTGCACAAGGACATGGAGCCGATTCTGAAGCCGACATATGGTGTCGGTATTTATCAGGAGCAGATTCTTGAGATGGCGAAGGTTTTTGCCGGTTTTTCGCTAGGAGAAGCCGACTTGCTCAGGCGTGCTATTGGTAAAAAGATCAAAAAAGAGCTTGATGCGCAGCGCGATAAATTTATCAAGGGCGCGGTGTCGCGTGGCTACACACAGAAACTTGCGGTGAATATTTTCGATGATGTCATCACGCCATTCGCGAACTACGGTTTCAACAAATCGCACGGTGCGTGTTACGCGCGCATTGCGTATGAGACGGCGTATCTGAAGGCGCGCTACCCCACGGAGTTCATGGCAGCACTTCTCTCGAGCGAAGACGGCGATACGGATCGTATCTCCATTGAGATCGAAGAAGCTCGCGCGATGGGACTCAAGGTACTTCCGCCGGATCTCAATGAATCACTTGCACACTTTACAGCCCTCCCAGAAGGCAATATTCGCTTTGGACTCCTTGGCGTGAAAGGTGTGGGCGAAAGTTCCATTCGCCAAATCATCGAATTGCGTGAAAAAGAGGGCAAATTTGCTTCCATCGAGGATTTTGCCGGCAGAGTACCGAGCAAACTTCTCAATAAAAAACTTCTAGAGTCGCTCGCCAAATCCGGCGCTTTGGACTGCTTTGGTGAGCGTGGCGTGCTTGTTGCTCAGTACGACAAAGTTGCGGAGTTCAGTAAATCCGCAGGAGATGTCGGTGCGTCGCAGACTGACATGTTTGAGTCACTTGGACGCGGTTCAGATGGTGCAACGATTGAATTTGACCCACAGGAACCGGCAAGTGGTTATCAGAAACTGCAGTGGGAAAAAGAAACGATCGGTCTCTATGTTTCCAGTCATCCACTCGCAGGACTCAGGAAATACATCGGCAAGAAAGCGCGTCTCATTGAAACGCTCAATGGCGATGATGTCGGTCGTAAGGTCACTGTTGCTGGCATCGTGGAAGCTACGAAAGTTTTGCACACCAAAAAAGGTGAGAGTATGGCTATTGTCACCGTGGAAGACCCAACCGGAAAGATAGAAGTCATGCTGTTTCCGCGTACGTACGGTCAGTACAAGGACATGCTCGAAAAAGCCGACTCGATTCTTGTCATGGCAGGAACGCTGGATATGCGCATGGGTTTGCCGCAGCTCAAAATGGAAGCGATGAAGCGTGCTTCGCTGGAAACGATGGTGGCGAATGCCAAAGCAGCCGGAATGTTTAATGAAGATGAGGCAAAAAACTGGCGCGGAACGCAGCGCCGTGAAGTCATTGAGGAAACAGTGGAAGCCGTCAGTGACGAAGGAGAAGTAGTTGCAGCAGTGAAGATCCCCATTGCCACCGAAGCACCCGTTGAACCTGTTCAGGATGGTGTTCTTGGGCCGCTGGCGCAGTGGCTCAAGAAAGACATGCCGGTGCAAGAGCCGCTCGAAAAGTTAGGGCTGAAGGGATACACCCTGTCCATGGAAGAGGCACCAACGTCTATCCCCGCTATTTCCATTCATACGATCGAACTCCCCGCTCGTGCGCCAAAAGAATTACTTCTGGAGGTAAAAAGTATTTTTGAGACGTTTCCCGGAAGTGAAAAAGTGCAGCTTCGTATTGGTGATAAAACTGTTCCGGTTGGACTCACTGTCACAATGTCTCCAATTTTTGAGAAGCGTATTGAGGAAGCGGTGAAGAGATTTCCTGCGCAAGCATGAAGATCATTCCAGAATCACCTGAGGCGCTTGCGGAAGCCCTTGAGGTTCTCCGTGCCGGCGGCACTGTTATTCACGCAACAGAGACGTGTTACGGCATCGCTTGTGACCTCACGAACGAAGACGCGGTGAAAGATTTGTTTGATGTGAAGCAGCGTCCCGGTTACCAAACGGTGAGTGCGCTATTTCCCTCCGTCGATGCTGCGCGCGAGTACGTCGAGATATCACCGAAAGCGCAGGAGCTTTTTCGGGCGCATCTTCCAGGACCGCTCACCATTGTTCTCTCAAAAAAGAAAAACGCTCCACCCATCTGGCTCACATCGGAAGGTGCGGGTACCGATGCACTCATTGGTGTGAGAATTTCCTCGTATCCATTTGCTATGAAGCTCGCCGAGGCCTTTGGTAAGCCAATTGCAACCACATCCGCAAATCTTCACGGCAAGCCAAATCCGTACGCTGTATCCGATATTCAGATGCAGTGGGCCGATGCCCTTCTACTGCCCGACCTTATCATCGACGCTGGTGCGCTGCCCGTCGCCGACCCTTCGACGGTAGTGCGTGCTGTCGGTGACGTCGTCACTGTTTTGCGGCAAGGGTCTGTGCGCTTCTAAGACTTTACTACGGTAGAGCTCGCGAACACGCTCCACTTCCATGCGCATACGTTCAACATCAGCTTCTTGGAGTCGCACCGTGAGTTCGGCACTTCTTCGTGCAGTGCGCTCTCTAAGGTATTCCTCCTCAAGCACATCATGCCTGTCGAACGACAGCTTTAGACCTTGTTCCAGATCACGCTGTGCTTGCTCGGCTTCGGCAACCTTTTGTGATTGGACGTAATTTCCAATCAAACTACCGATTGCAATCGCACTCGCGGCGATGAGACCGTAGATCGTTCGCGACGAGTTTTTCGATGAAGGGTTTTCGTGCGACACGTGTTTCGAAGACACTCCTAATCCGGAGCCGTATTTACTTTGAAATTCAGCCCCCTCCAAATCCATCCCGAAGTCGTTGATAGGAGGACGTTCTTCGT
>JAKFXO010000098.1 GCA_021731345.1 Candidatus Peribacterales bacterium
CTTTGATGCAACGGGCATTTGGCCAGAGAAGATTGGAACCTTTGATCTCATCATCTTCCCCGAGAGTTTGTGCATGGCAGTGGGCGGCGACACGAAAGAAAAGAAAGACCCGAAAGATTTCTCGGGTGATGCGAAAGAAGCAGCCGCTCTCGCAGTCATCCTTCAGCAAGCACTGAAGAAACTTCGTGACGGTGGCGAGATGCGCGCAAATGGCCCTATGAGCCACCCAAACGTCGTGAAGGCTGCAACAAAAATCCTCGAAGACGCAGGGCAGAAAGCAGACATCAGCTACGAACGCTTTTTCCTCACAGTAAGAAAGGCGGCGTAAGGCGTGACTCTACTTGCAGCTGAGAGGATTCCTCAAGAACACTTCAATAGCGTCTTCAGAGTAATTCATGACCGTAGAAATTTCTGAGAGGACATGAATATTGATCGACTCGCTGCCAAGACGCTTAAAGTAGCGCTGGAGGCTGCAGAGAAAATCCTTTTGGTTCTGCTGCAGTGGTGCCGTGTACGGATGCCAACGAGGAGTCTGCTCCTGCGTGTTACCAATCTGATGGACGTTTGCGAGGAAGCGGATGACAACGCGAGAGACGTTTGTGGTGTGACCGCGGTGACCGCCGTTGTGGCTGCCTCCTCCTGCGCCACCGCCAGTGGAACCTCCGGATGGAGGAGCCTCACTTGCGTATGCCTTTTCAGCAGTGAAGGTGGTCTGAAGAGTAGTCAATGACGCTGAGAAAGCAGTGTAACCGAGTACGGCGAGAACGAGAGCGAGTAGTGGGAGGGGGCGGGAGTTTTGCATAGGCGGACTGTAGATGAAGAATTAGGGTTAATGCAAAAGAAAATTATCATGGCGTTAACATCGCCCTTTGTATGATAGGATCGGCGTGTTCTCCTTCCCTTTTTTCACCATGAAAATCCGCTTCTCTTCCATCCTCGCTTGGACTGCCGTGTTCCTCGTAAGCGCTCTGACACTCTTCAGCGCCATTATGGGATTCATGCCACAGACTGATCCTGCCGCCATTGAAATGGCCACCAAGATGGGTGTTGCCAATATCGGGATGCAGCTCGGTATTACAAAGATTTTGATCGTCGCACTCTTTGTCTACCCACGGACGTCCACGGTCGGTTTCGTGCTTATGATCGGTTACTACGGCGGTGCACTAGCAACGAACATCACGCATGGGTTCGCAGCTGCTGAGTACGGAATTCTCTACGTCGTCCTTGGTCTCCTGACTCTGAGCGCCTACGTCCGAAACCCAGAGCTTCTGACGCGCATCAAAGGCAAGCCAGTTATTGCCTAAGGCTAGGGCTTTCGAGCGTTTCAAAGGACTCAGTTTTATGGTAGTTTGTCGTACTTATGTATCAGTATAACAATGACGGCATTCGTGGGCAGATCGAATACGTCGATGCACCTGCGGACATGCCGACGATGCTGGCTCACATAGACCAGAACATCGGGCGAATACTGCGAGACTCGAAAGAGCGGCAGTTTTTGCTCATCAAATTTATGAAGTCCCAAAGAGAGGGGCTACTACTCCCTGAAAGAAATGATTGGTTTACGGTCTTTGATCGCAAAATAACGGATGCCACAAATTCGTGGCACATTCATGCAGGAGTCGTGATCTTTTCTCCTGAACAGGAAGAAGCAACGGTCCCCACTGGAGTCACTACTCAACGCAACTATGACCATACACAACAGCTTTTGGGTTACCGAAAACTGAGTGCCGATAAGCCGCAGCAGCTCATGCATTTCAATGAAGAGGTACCCGCATTTTGGAGTGATGAGATTTCACAGAGCGGGCATGTGCTAATCATTCCCAATGGTGAACTGCATGCGAAAAAAACTGTGCCCGACAACCATGCAGAGGCGCCGGGCATGCTGCACCGATTGTGGCTCAACAATATCTAAGTTTTTTACAGCGTCGTAGATTTACAGCCTGATACCACCCGCTGACTGCATTCCCCTGCTACAGTTGTTTTTGATATGCAGATGAAGCGCGTCCTCACCGGATTTCTGGCAGCCGTATGTTTGTTGCAGGCATCGCCACTCGCCGCAGCGCCTATGCCATTTCCAGATATGACGCACACGTGGTTTCGGTACCGTGAAGCTGCTGACTATCTCAAAAACAAAGATGTGCTCGGGGGTTACCCAGACGGAACGTTTAAGCCAACGGCAACGATTAACCGAGCAGAACTTTTGAAGATTGTCTTCAAAGGACGAAGTGACGTCGTACCTGTCACACGTCGGTGTTTTTCGGACGTCTCACCACGTGAGTGGTTTGCGCCGTATGTGTGCGCCGCCAAAAACCGTGGCATTGTGGATGGCTACAGTAACGGCACCTTTAAGCCAGATGAAGCCGTGAACTTTGCGGAAGCTATCAAAATTATTCTCAATGCCTACGGCCACGATGTCGCAGAAACCTCAGGCGCAGACTGGTACAAACCGTACGCCGCAGAACTCGAAAGGCTGGAACTGATGCCACAACATAGCTATGTGCCGTGGGCGCCACTCACTCGCGAACGTGCGGCGGACTTACTGTGGCGCGTGCTCAGGTTTGAAGATGAGCGCGTGATTCCGCGTTTGTCTCCTGGTTGCAACAAAGGAGCGCCAAGCATGGCTCCAAGCTCTGTACAGGTGAACGGTATTCGTCGTGATTTCCTACTCACCGTTCCCGGTCGTTATGTCTCGCATGACCCAGCGCCACTCATCGTCGCATTTCATGGACGGACAAACAGTAACTCTCAGGTCAGGAGCTACATGCGCCTCGACCGTGAAGCGACTGATAGCATCATCGCGTATCCTGCTGCGATCCAAAATAGTAACGGCACATACTCATGGACTGACCCCGGAAACAAAGCGTACGAAATCCGCGACATCGCATTCTTTGATGCGATCGTCGAGAAACTCTCCACTGACTACTGCATTGATATGGATAGGATTTCGGTGGCCGGACATTCGCTCGGTGCATGGATGGCAAATAGCATCGCGTGTACGCGCGGAGGTGCGGTGATGGCGTCCGCTACCGTCGGTGGAGATACGGTCATCACGAAGTGTGCAGGGCCCGCAGCAGCCATGATCATCCATAACCCAAAAGATAACCTCGCTCCGTTTAGTGGAGCGGAGCAGGTACGAAAGCTCAGGACAGAAACAAACTTCTGTTCGTGGGAGATGGAAAACTCCGGCCCCTCGGAACTGAACTGCACCACGCACAAACACTGCGCAGGAGGCAGTGACGTTGTGTTCTGCCCACATACGCAAGATACGGACGAACGCGGCAAGTTCTACCCGCACACGTGGCCACGGAGTGCAGGAGGCTTTATTGCGGACTTTTTCACCTCTGTGAAATAAGTTCAGAAAAGGCCACGAAGCGCTGACAGCAGCCGCTTTCTTAGAGTATAGTCGCGTACTTTGCATGCCTCAGATTCTCCTTACAGGCACACCTCTGCGCGCTTTCACCTCGTGCTTGCGCTCATGGCGCTCATCACAGCACTGACCGCAGTCGCCTACGCGTTATACATCGCATTTTTGCAGGCAGCTCCGGTGCTGGACCTCAGTCGATTAGCATTCAAGCAAAATATTCAGATCCTCGACCGACAAGACCAACCGCTGTACCAATTTAGCAGTGGTGAAAACCGAATTTTCCTGCACGGTGATGATGTACCGGACATTGTGAAGTACGCGCTCATCGCCATCGAAGATGAGAGATTTTTAGAGCGTAGCACGTGTATCGATATTCGTGCCGTGATACGCGCGCTCAGAGCCAACACACTCGATGATGACAATGTGCAGGGAGCATCCACACTGACACAGCAGCTCACGCGCACGCTGTACCTGACGAATGAAAAAACGTTCACACGAAAAATCCATGAAATTCTTTTGTCATGCAGGCTAGAAACAAAACTCACGAAGGATCAGATCCTGACGCTCTACATCAACGGTGTCGGATTCGGCAACGGACTCAATGGCATCGAAGCGGCGGCTCAAACCTACTTTGGTGTTCCGGCTTCTAAACTCACGATCGCGCAGGCGGCAGTGCTTGTGAGCATTCCGCAGCGCCCTTCGTACTTCAGTCCGTACGGCCCGCACGTCCACAGCACGGTCTCCACAGAAACTCTGCGCGCCATTCGCCGCGGTGAGATCACGAATACGACTCTGGACTTGAGCACCGTGACAACCGGACTTCTGCCGAAGAACCAGCAAGGAAAATCCGGCATTGTCCGTCTTCCCGGAAAATCTGACGCGGTGCTGCGTGCGATGCGCCGACTGAACTTTATCTCGAGCGGAGAATTTAAGAAGGCATCCGCAGAACTTCTGACACTCACGTTCACGCCGTTCGCGCATCCCATTACTGCGCCGCATTTCTCCCTCTGGATCCGTAGTGAGATGGAGTCCCTGCTCGGAACATTTGCAACTCCCTCCGCATGGGAAGCTGCTGGCATCACCGTGCATACCACACTCAGTCCGTACATTCAGAACCTCGCGGAGAATGTGATCCGCAGTGCGCAGAGTGATCTCATAAAAGCTGGCGCCAAGAACGTGGCACTCGTCGCAGTTGACCGTAGAAGTCGGCAGGTCGTGGCGTACATCGGGAACAATGATTTCTTTGCAACCGAGCAGGAAGGCCAGATCGATATGGCACAGGTTCCGCGTCAGCCCGGATCATCGTTTAAACCACTGGTGTATGCCGCGTCCTTCGAGCGCGGATTTACGCCGGATACCATCGTGCTTGATGAACCACTACAAATCGGTACGGACATTCCGAAAAATTACGAAGGTGGTTTCCGCGGACCAATCACCGTGCGTGAGGCTCTCGCACGCTCGCGCAATATCCCAGCCATCCGCACGTTTCTGGATATCGGCGGCGAAGAGACGATCCTCGAAATAGCGTCGAGGCTCGGGATGATGACACCGGTCACCTATAAAGAGCGGCAGCTTCTGACGAATCCGAATTTTACATACGGCTGGCCGATGGCGATCGGGAGTATCGAGGTTCCGCTTTTAGAGATGATCAACATGTACGCGACGATTGCGGACCATGGTGTGTATCGGCCACTGCGCGTGCTCTGCTCGGTGACAGACAGGCAAGGCAAACGCATCCTCCCCATCACGCCACGCAAACCGGTACAGGCACTCCTACGGGACGCAGCAGACGCGGTGGACAGCATCCTGCGGGACTCCGGCAGCCGTCCGGAAGGATTTTGGCGCGATATGCTCACGATCC
>JAKFXO010000011.1 GCA_021731345.1 Candidatus Peribacterales bacterium
CGTATCAACAAGGATCAGCCCACGTTTTGCAGCGAGTTCCTGTCCGCGCTTGAAGAGTGCGAGTGCTTTGTCATGAATCTCGTCCCACTGTGCTTTGGTCGTGAGTTTTCTTTCGATGATTCCCGCAGGATCAATGAGTTCGTCCGTCTCACCTTTCGTCGTCGGCGTGATGATGGTCTCTGGGAATTTCTGGTTTTTGATCATGCCATCAGCAAGCTTGTTGCCGCAGAAGTTTCGCACACCATTCTTATAATTCACCCAGGCGGACGTTCCTGTGGAGCCCGTCAGATAGCCACGAACCACGATTTCCACTTTTAGCATTTCAAGCCTTTTTACGACTGCAGAGTTTTCATCCGGCACGGCAAGAACGTGTGTCGGCATGATGTCTTTGATCTGATCAAACCACCATGCGCTGATTTGGTTGAGTGCCTGTCCCTTGAGCGGAATAGAGCACCATGCGATGTCGAATGCAGACTGCCGATCAGTCGCGATCAGAATACTGCGATCTTTTTGCGAATACACGTCGCGGACTTTTCCGGTGTATTTCTCACCGAGATTTTTGAAATCAGTACTTTCGAGAGTTGTTGCTAAAAACGGGCGGAGTGAATCGGTGGAGATGGGAGTCATGCTCCGATCATACCAAGACTCGCTTCGTTGTCGACGACTATGAAATAAGAAAAAACCACCCCATTCAGAGGTGGTTTTTAGCATGCTTTATGTGAGACTTAGTTGTCGACGACTGTGAATGTGACCGTAGATTTGTACGTTCCGGTTGGCTGGAAGGCGCCAGAAGGGATCACGACCTTGAAGAGGAAGTGTTCCAAGTCACCAGTCGAAGACGTTTCGGACGTGCGCTTTGCAATGTTGACAGCAGAGCCGGTAGCGACAGCGAGGAATCCTTCCGTAGCGCCGTCTGTACCCCATGTCACGCTTGCTCCAGCAGGAGTCGTGCTAATCGCACGGAGGCGTGCACCCCAGCGTGAGCCGGAGCCAGCAAGTGTTGTGGTCTGATCAAAGCGGCGTGCACGTGTTTCCCAGTACGTATCACCACCAGTTGAACGGATGCGCATCGATTTAATGGTTCTGATCAGTAATTTCGGTGGGAAAATCAGGTGGTTTAGTCGTTGTCTTTGCGATGAAACCCCATCTACGACTTTGTCTTCGCATCTGGATGCCGAAAATGCCGAGTATCTTGGTTGATTTGGATTGAAGTTGCGCTTTAAGGCAATTTATTTCATAATAACTATGGTGCTCTTTCAGATCACCGGCAAAGTTCAGACGAGGCAAGTACTCTGCGCATGATTGGTGCGTAGTGCGCTTGCCTCACATCGTTTCCGAGGCAGCCGCACACTCCGAGCGAATTCGGAGAACTCTCATGGAGAAGGAGTATTTTCCATGACTGTTACTTTCGATCGAGCGAAGACGCTCCTGACCGATACGTCACCGTGTTACACACTGGAAGATGTTGAACGCATCTTCGGAGTCACGTTCACGCCGGAGCAACGGATCGCTTTGGAGACCATCCCGTTCTCCGAAGATGCTCTTCGAGCATGCGCTGCAACGCACATGCTGTTTCCTGGCTTTGGTCTATCATTGCTCGATATTCGCGAGAAGTGTTCACAGCTTTTCTACGCGAAGACTGGTGGTTGGTACGCCAAAAAACAAGAAGCGTTCTCACGTGCAACAGTGCCAGTCCAATGGCATCTGTTCCGCGTGGAGCCGATGCCGGACTCATTCAGCAAAACATGGGGGGAGCAGAGGAGGCAACTTCTGCTCTCGGAAGAGGAAGTGCAGTCGTCCGCGCTCGTGGCTTACGCCACAATGCTCCACTACGGTGCAACGAAGAAGCGGCTCTTCGAGGACTGTTGCGTCCGTACTTCGGACGTGAATGCTCGCGGTCGTCGTGTGAACGTCAGCAACTTCGATACTTTAGGATGCGAAGTCATAGGCGGCTGGGTCGACATCAGCGACGACCTCCTTGGCGTGGCTTCCGCCCGGAAAAGTTCCTGAACTTTGTCTCTCGAATCCTCATCTGAGGGTTCGTCCAAATCCGCCCTGCAGTGCAGGGCGGTTTTTTTTATGCGACTCTGACAGGGGAGTGAGAGCATAGTGGCATGCTTTCTTCCACTCCGAAGCGCCACCGTTGTCTGACGTGCAATGTACCACTCCATCGCCACGGCGATCGTCGTTACCGCTGTCCACGCTGTGGTGCCACGATGCGGGTGCGACAACGGAAACGTGGCCCGAAACAGAAACAGGGGACGTCTATCGATACCGCGCATTTTTATCTTCGAGGAAAATTCACTGTTCGTGATGCAGCGGATTTTCTCGGTGTGAGCTATGGTACCGCGCATGAACGCATCCGCAGGGGTGTCGGTCGATTTCTGTCATCAACCGATGAAACAGGATTCCGTTGGAATGGTAAAAAGGTGACGCTCATCGTCGATGCGCTCTGGCTCTGGTGTGGCGGAGAACGATGGACAGTGTACTTCGTACTGGCACGACATGTAGGTGAGTCCGAAGCTAGAATAGTTGTGTGCGGAGCATATCCAGGCGGCGAATCCTATCTGGGATGGCGAAAAGCACTGACCGCCGTACCCGTGAGCATTCGCCATATGGTTATTGCCGTAACGAGTGACGGCCATGCAGGCTTGCAACTTGCGGCTCGTGAATCATGCCCCAAGGCCATTCATCAGAGATGTCAGTTTCATGTACTTGCTGATTTTCGTCGGCGGCTTGGCATTCGATCCATCGCCATCGATCAGGATACGAAGCGGTGCTGGGAAATGGCGAGAAACCTCTTTCTGATTGATGATCCAATGGTTCGCGATCAATGCAGAGCCCTGTTTCGAACCTATATTCATTCTCGCTTTTGCCTTAAGTCGACTCGGAAAGCCGTCCGCTGGTTTTGCAAAGTCTCGGAACAGGCGGCAAGTGGCTATGCCATTGTCGATGGAGACGTTCCTCTAACGACTGGCTCCGCTGAAGCTATGTGCAAACGGATGAGGAAAATCTTGCAGCAAATTCGACCAACATCACCAGAGCAACTTCAAAGAGCACTCGACGTCTTCGTTCGACTCCATCCAACAGTAAAATGTGCCGGAGTTTTCTCGGGATACAGTCTTATTCAAGTCTCCAAATCCCACCGAAATTACTGATCACAACCCCGCTTTCCACCGATTCCGGTAGGGGAGTAGGACACATTTTTTCGTCGCTCCGCACAATCGCTTGCGAGACTGCTCGAAAACTATTCTGTTCGATCAATCGTGATGACTTTTCTGATGCGCGGACGTTGACCGCACCGATCACAGATGATCTGCATCGCGAGAAAAATCACCAGAACTTTCAGGCGAAGTAGGGGAGTAGTAGCTCTCGATTTTGTCGATCAATTCTTCGGCTGAACGATCGTCGCCTTCGGTGACGATACGACGCCCTCGACGAAGCGAAAATGTGTGCGGTTCTAGCACGTCATTGTCACGCATTCTGATGGTCAGTAGTTCCACTCAACACGCAGGCTGCTCGCGACGTTTCTTGAATACATTCGACCCCAGTTTTTTGCCGCGCGAATGAACGTACCGCACCAACGGCGGGTATGGTGTTGTGTCGCTAACGAAAGAGAGTGACAAGCACACGGACGACGTGTCGGTCGACATCGCATCGAAGTTCTGCCACTCGATGGTGACATCGACCTGGCGAAAATATCCGGGGTCAACTTCTGTCAGTGTGGCGCAATTGCCAACTGGAATTGGAACGTGCTCAGACGTAATTGGGTTTCACTCCGTGACGTAAAACTGTAGCGTTGAGATATCATGGGAATCACAAATCTTTCTATTCATCAATGATAGTCACTCCGTACGCCATTGATTGCGTTGGTGTCTCAAAGACATTTGTCCAGCGAACGATTCCCGTACGTAGACTGCAAGATCGACTGATTGGATTCGGACGCAGGGGAGAAGAGATAACAATCCATGCCTTAACGCAGGTCAGTCTGCAGGTGAAAGTAGGGGAGTGGGTTGCCGTTTGCGGACCGAATGGTTCCGGAAAAACGACGCTTATTAAAATCATTGCTGGGCTGATGCTGCCTGACCACGGGGCCGTGAATGTTGCAGGCAGCATATCGACATTTTTCGACCTTGGTGTTGGGTTTCATCGTGAACGAACGGCACGGGAAAACATTCGGATCTACGGACTGCTCAAAGGACTCTCAACTAAGGAGATTAAAGCAATGATGGAGAGGATCATTGCCTATGCCGACATTGGTGCAGTTTCTGATCTACCAGTGAAATGTTACAGCACCGGGATGCTGCTTCGGCTTTCGTTTGCGGCGACAGCACATGTCGATGCTGATGTGTATTTGTTTGATGAAATGCTAGCCGTTGGTGATGAGTCGTTCCGAGCAAAGAGTGCAGACTTTTTCATCGGGCTGAAACGTGCAGGTAAGAGCGCCATTCTTGTTGGAAACAATGAACGCGGTCTCGCGCAGTTTGCCGATCGCATCGTACATCTTGATCATGGACGCATCGCGCAGTAGCGAACAGATATGGATTTCCCCCAGAGCTGTCCGTACCGATGTCGTCGGCAAAATCCGTTGCAGTTGCGGCAACATGTGTGGTATACTTGGTAGATCCGTGCTTATCAGCACCGATCAAATGGATATGATGAAGGCCGTGCCGGGAATCACGGCCTTTTGTTGTGAGGCAAGTTTCCAACACCACTTCAACAGTCAATGTAGTTGTCCGCAGCGTTCAGTTGCTGCACAATCAAACCCATCATGCTTCGATGGCGGAATTCCTTCCTGTCTGGTGTCAGTGAAATCGACGGCTTGAGTCTCGCGCAGCACCTGCCACTGCGGGCAAACGCTATTGGGCTTTTCACCCTGCGATTCGTCGTCGGAATGCTTGTTGGTGCAGTGTTGATGTCGAATCTGCACCTCGCGTTGGACAATGGTGGCGATGTGACCGGTTCGCTGACTGACACATGCCAAGGACCGTGTCCTGAAGGCCAAACCATGCAAACCATGAACGACGAAACGTGTGAGTGTACCTCACCCGTGGATAATCAGAGTTGTGCGGCCGCATGTCCAGGCGTTGAAATGTGTGACAACGGTTCGACTGGAGG
>JAKFXO010000064.1 GCA_021731345.1 Candidatus Peribacterales bacterium
CAGTAACGCGGGGTACTGCCTTGGCTTTGCATCTGTCCACGTGGAAGCAGGTATTCGTACACTGACGCCGGATTACAACGCTTTTGATCTCGCAAAAGCAGCAGCAGACCCTGCTGCATGGAGAAAGTTTTTGATGGATCGTAAGAATTGGAAGCGCGGCAGCCAAGAGCCGTATCCGGAACAGTTCAACACACGTTGCAGTGAGGCTGCGACCGGCATCCATCTTGCTCCGGTTGAGCTTGATCGTGAGTTCCTCATCGCTGAGGGCTATAGCGAAGACAGGATCGCTGTCGTCGGTAACTCTGTGGTGGACGCTACCGAAGAGGCGATGGCTCGTGCAAAGAATTCCACGGTGTTTGAGCGCTATCCGATGCTTTCAGGCGGAAACTTTGTTCGTTTTTGCATTCACCGTCGTGAGAACTGTTTCTCCGAGCCACGTTTCCGTGCCATTTACGATGCGATGGTTGCACTCGTGAGAGAGGGGAGAAATGTTCTGCTTATCAACATGATCCAGACTGCTGGAGCGTTTGAACGTTTTGGTCTCAAAGCCGAGATCGAGGCGCTCGCGACGTCACACCCGAACTTCATTCTTTCGCCGGTGTGGGCCGAATATGGTGACGTGATCGCTGCCATGAGCCGTGCATCTGTGTGTGCGACGGACTCAGGTTCCATGCAAGAAGAGATGAACGCGATGGGTGTGCCGTGTGTCACGATGCGTTTTGGTTCCGACAGAAGTGAGGCTGCGATCGCTGGTGGTAACGTCATTGCTCCGCCAGTTGATAGTGCGCTCATCAAAAAGCTCATCGAATTTGCATGGGATAACGCTGAGATGAAGAAGGCACCGAAGATTTACGGCAAGAACGTCAGCGCTGCGTGTATCGATGCCGTAGAGAAGATTCTCAAAACTGGTCCAGTCTTCCGTTCCGACGAGGAACGTCTCGGGTTCGCACGGAGCGGAAAGAAGAAGTAAAGTGAGGCTGATGTTCCAGCGTCTCCGTGAATCATTGTCGCTGATCTTGCTCGCGGTTTTGCCGATGCACGCGATGCTCGTGACTGTCGCGACTCATATCCTCTCGGGTCAGAACCATGCGCCACTCGCAGTCTTAGCGCTTTGGAAAGAGGCGCTTCTTGCTGTCATTCTCATCATCGCTGTCATCGAAATCATTCGTACCAAAGAGCCTGAGCTTCAGAAGTCGGTCTGGTCTCTGGATATCCTTGATTGGTGCATCATCCTTTCTATTGCGATCGGTGCCGCTGTGTCGCTCACTGGTGGTGCTGGTTCTTCCTTGAGCTTGCAACTGAGCGCTGCGGACAAGCGGTTCTTGCTCGGGTTTAAGTATGACTTCCTTCCACTCACTGCGTTCTTCCTTCTACGGAGAGTGCCGTGGTCTCGAAATTTTCTGGTTGCTGCAGCACGCGTCATTGTCATGGTCGGTGGTGTTGCGGCGCTCTTCGGCATTGCAACACTCTTTGTGCCGCTCTCATTTTTCACATCCATCGGCTACTCAGACTTGCACTCGCTCTATCTTCCAAAGGCTGCCATCGCTTCGTTTCAGTTTTTGGAGGGTACCGATATTCGTCGCGTTCAGAGCTTCATGAGCGGCCCGAACCAATTTGGACTGTGGCTACTTCTACCGTTTGCGGCAAACCTCATGCTTTTGTTTAAGTCTATTCGCGAGCGTCGGCATGCAGATACGGTTCTGTATGTCATCGGAGGAGCGCTCGTCATCGCCGCACTCTTTTTTACGTACTCCCGCTCTGCGTGGATCGGTGCAGTCATGATTCTGGTCGTATCCAGCGCACTCCTACTCCGCCACACCATTGAAAGTGTGTTTCATCGTTCACTCGTTCTGACTGGAGTCGGCGTTATTGCTGGTATCGCCATCGTCATAGGCGTGAATTTTTTCCCGCAGATACTCGTGCGGGCGCAATCCTTTCAAGGACACTGGGAAAAGCCACTAGAAGCCATCCAAACCATGCGTACGCACCCCTTTGGTCTTGGCCTCGGAACGGCAGGCCCTGCGAGCAACCGTCTGAGTGATACTTGCGTGTTTCTTGATCTCGGCGCTGATTACACCTGGACGAAAAATCACAAAGATCTGTGCGTCTTCATCGGTGGTATCCGCAAACTTCCTGCAGGCAAAGCGTGTGAGTGTCCGCTGCTGACGGAAAACTGGTATCTGCAGTGGGGAGTGGAGATGGGGTATGCAGGACTTTTCTTGTCACTTGCGATCATTCTTCTTGCGCTGTGGCTTGGGTTGAAGATTCCACTCACAGATATTCGCATCATTCCGGTTTTGGCACTGCTCGGTGTTGCGGTCGGGGGAATCTTTCTCCATTCGTTTGAGGATGGCGCAGTAGCGTATTCGCTGTGGCTACTACTTGCTGCCTGCATTCCTGCCGGAAAGGGTCTTCAGGCGCAGGTATGAGCTTTATGAGCCAGTCTGGTATGCTCCACGCATGGCTGCAGCTCCGCATTACAAATCGGTCGTCATTCTGGATTTCGGGGGGCAGTATGCGCACCTGATCGCAAGCCGCATTCGTCGGTTTGGTTTCAAGTCATTCATTCTTCCTGCTGACACCAAGGCGGATCTTTTAAAAGATGCAGCTGGCATCATTCTTTCCGGCGGTCCGCAGAGCGTGTATGAAAAAGGAAGTCCTCAAGCCGACCCTGCGATTCTCTCGCTCGGCGTTCCGGTACTTGGTCTCTGTTACGGCCATCAGTGGATGGCACAGGCGGCAGGCGGCACCGTCTCTCCCGCTAAGGTAAAGGAGTACGGCCCGACCGCGATTCGTACGACTGTCGCCAATAATCCGCTCTTCAAAGATTTGCCGAAAGAATTTACGGTGTGGATGTCTCATGGCGATGAAGTCTCCGTGCTTCCGCCGGGTTTTGAAACGACGGCAAGTTCCAAGGACTGCACGAACGCTGCGATGATGGACTTGAAGCGCGGTCTTTTTGGGATTCAGTTCCATATCGAAGTCACGCACTCGGAGCACGGCATGGAAATCCTGCGCCGTTTCGTCGACATTTGCTCGCCGGAGCAGTGGTCTATGGAAGGGTATGCGTCGCATGTCGGTGACGACGTGAAGAAAGAGGTGGGAGACCGCAAAGTGTTCATGCTTGTGTCCGGCGGTGTTGATTCCACGGTTGCATTTACGCTTCTGAACCAAGTCCTTGGTCATGAGCGCGTAACCGGTCTTTTGGTCGATACGGGGCTCATGCGCAAAGATGAGGTTCTTGGTATTGAACGTGCGTTTGAGGCGCTCAAGATCAAAAATCTGCACATCGAAAATGCATCGGAACGTTTCTACAAAGCTCTCAAAGGTGTCTACGAACCTGAGAAAAAGCGTGAGATCATCGGCAATACATTTCTTGCTGTGCAAAAAGAGGTGAGTGATCGGATGGGGCTAAGGATTGAAGACGGTTGGATGCTTGGGCAGGGGACTATTTATCCGGATACGATCGAAACCGGAGGTACGAAACATGCTGATAAAATTAAAACGCATCACAATCGTGTCGAACTTATTCAGCGCATGATGGAAGAAGGACTGGTCGTGGAGCCGCTCAAAGAACTCTACAAAGACGAGGTACGCCAGCTCGGTGAAGAGCTTGGCCTACCACGCGAACTCGTCTGGCGTCAGCCGTTTCCAGGTCCTGGCCTTGGCGTGCGTATTCTCTGCGCTGAATCACCACATCCTGTTGATGCTGCTTTGCTTAAAGATTTCACACTCGATCTGCCCCACACCGTTCTTCCAGTGAAGTCTGTTGGCGTACAGGGTGATGGACGGACGTACCGTCATGCACTTGCACTGTTTGCGTCCCACAAAGTGCCAACTGATGCGCATTACGCTCTCGCGACATCCATTCCAAATGCGAGCCGTGTGTTCAGCCGCGTTCTTCTGTGTACATCGCACACCACACCATTCGATCCTGTATTCGTTCCAACGATGATCGAGAAAGATACCGCCGATCTCCTTCGCGCCGCTGACGCGATTGTTGATCACGAAGTGCGAGCGGTGAATTTGTACGATCGCATTTGGCAGTTTCCGGTTGTCTTGCTTCCGATGGGTGCGGGCAAGGGGCACTCCATTGTTCTGCGTCCGATTGAGTCCACGGACGCTATGACAGCTGCAGCCTTCAGGCTACCAGAAGCCTTGTTAAAGCGCATGACGGACAAGATTCTTGCGATTGATGGTATCGATGCTGTCTTCCTTGATCTCACCAACAAGCCGCCAGCGACGATTGAGTGGGAGTAGAAAACGTTACGTTTTTGCGTTCCAACCGTAATGATCTTGAGGCGCTTTTCGCTATACTTGTAACCCCATGGCCAATCAGGCACTGCCGCCGGAAGAACTGAAGGAGCTTGCGAAGCGTGCGCAGGACGGTGATACCGAAGCTTTCGGTAAAATTTACGATGCGTTTCTGACGCCGGTGTACCGGTATGTCGTTTTCCGTTTTCCTGAAGAACTCGCAGAGGATTTGGTCGCAGACATCTTTGTGAAGGCGTGGGAAAAGATGCATACGTACAAGGCATTCGCTGGCATTCCGTTTTCAGCGTGGCTGTTTCGTATCGCTCGCCATGCGGTTATCGATGCGTACCGAAGTCAGCGCGGATTTGAAGAGCTCACGGAAGATTTGATCGATGAAGACACTGACAATGATCCGAAAACGCGCACGCAACGGACGATGTCCATTGCGACGGTGCGTGGTGCGCTCGAGCAATTGCCGAAAGATTATCGCGATGTCATCCTTCTTCATTACGTTGCCGGACTCGGACACGCGGAAGTGGCCGATGCACTACGGAGGAGTGAAGGGTATGTGCGCATCATGAAGTTTCGTGCACTCAAAAAACTCGAGGCACTGCTTCCAAAAGACCCCCTTCGTGATAATGCTTGATCTTTTTTCAATTTCGGGTCGAAATAGCGTATTTTTCCTTGAGAACCTCTGTAACGGAAGTTCCATTTTTCCGTTTTAATAAGCGCAAACTGCCTTTTTCATGGACTTAGAGAACTCACTCCGCGGCATGGCCGAAAACGTC
>JAKFXO010000043.1 GCA_021731345.1 Candidatus Peribacterales bacterium
GAAGTAACTATGAAACCAGTGATACGGCAGGCGTCCTGGATGGTGACCTTGATTTGATCATCGAAGCTGAGCTGAAACGTGAGGCACGAGAAGCATAATTTCGCTTGCAGAAGCGCGAAAAGAAAGCTTAGAGTGGAGATATGAAGATTCCAAAACAGCACCTGCAAGATTTGTACGAACTACTCGCATCTCCCAAGACAGCAGCAGATGCCGAACTACTTTTGGAAGATCTTTTGACTCCTCAGGAACGCGCCAAGCTCGCGGAAAGATGGCAGCTGGTGAAGCTCCTCGCGGCTGGCATGACACAGCGGAAAGTAGCTCAAAAGCTCAAAATTTCGATCAGTAAGGTCACGCGTGGCTCGAGGCAGTTGCAGTTCGGCACCGGAGGATTTAAGAAACATCTCAAACAATAAAAAACTTGTAGCTGCAGTATGTGCCGACTACACTTCGGTACTGACTTGTACTCATGTACCGATACATCATGACATGGCGAAAATAGAATTCTCATGGGGTGACAAGAAACACTTTCATACGGACTGTGATCGCATCGCAGAAATATTTGTCCGCAGTCCGGATTCATTTATCCCGCATTCATCATCTGTCATCACGCATGAAATACGAGCCCTGCTTCTAGAGATGCTTGCGCAAAAAGAGCGACAGCCAAAAGGGTGTCCCGAGATCCAAAGATCAGTGAATGGCGTGAAAATAACGCTGCGGACGCGTCTGTTCAGTCTCTAGACCATGGCGCCTAAGCAGGCAGATTGGTACACTTTCCGCGCCTTTGGAGAGGTGGCCGAGTGGTCTATGGCGCACGACTCGAAATCGTGTAGACCCGAAAGGGTCTCGAGGGTTCGAATCCCTCCCTCTCCGCCAACGATTCACGGAAGGCAACACTCCGTGTTTCCTTCCGTGGACCATCCTTCGGGCAAAGTGGCGGCTCCAGTCAGGCGGAGCCTGACTTCGCCGCGTTTTTTACAGCTAAAAAAAGAAACCTATCTTCGTGATGATTTTTTACTGATGAACACTCAAGCATCTACCTTCTTGTAAAAAGGAAGGCCCGGCTATCGAAGTGACAGCCGGACCAGAACTACCCACCTGTCCGAAGACAAGCAGGCGAAGCGCGGTCACTGAGGCCGCTTGAAGCACGTCGGGATGTGCTCGTCGATTTTCTTGGCCTTGCCGGAGCGTCCGCAGTGCGGACAGGTTTTGCGCTCGTTGCAGAGCAACTTACCACCGGGCTTGACCCGTTCACGAGACACCTTCTCGACTGGCGCGACCTGAGTTGAACTCGTCATTACTGTAGTCCTTTGACCAATGACAGCGATTCTCCACCCTCTCCCGTTTTGCGCTCCGCCAAACGTGAGGGTAGATGCTTGAATGCGACGATTCCAAGGAGCTGTATCGATGTAACGGTACAAAAGACGTTTGATACATTTTAAGGAAAAAGCAGATTTTGTCGAAAACTTACACAACGACGGCTCCGCTATGGCTTACCAAAGCCCCAAAGTTGACACTGCAATATTTGACTTATTCTCTGAAAGTCGTCAGATACTTGACCCTTCTTGGAAGATATCTACACTAACGCCACGTTCTTTCTGTACCTCTACACCAGTACGGTGGAAGCCGCTCCTCTGCGAGTGTCTCCCACCCTTCTGTTTCTGGATGAAGGGTGGTTCGAGTCCCTGTCTCTGTTTCTCAAGGAGTCCGTGTCCCATGGCGCACAAGAAAACCGAAAAAGGCGACGCTCGTCGCAAGTACACTGGCAAGGGCCGCAAGAACGCAAAGAAGGAAGGCGGAAACCGTCGGAAACCCTAGGCTTCACCTCATCTCGCAGAATGGTCCAAGGACCCAGCCGCACATCATGTGTAGCTGGGTCCGTTTTTATATTCCTGTAATTACGTTCCCTCCTGCCACGAACCGAGATACTTCTTCTGTTCTTCTGTAAGTGCATCGATACCAAGACCCATCGCAGTGAGCTGAAGCTTGGAGATGTAGTCGTCAATCTCCGGTGGGAGTGTGATGACTTCCGGCTTCATCTTTCCTTTGTGTTCGACGAGATACAAACATGCCAGTGCCTGACCACAGAAGGAAAGACTCATCACTTCGCTTGGGTGGCCTTCAGCCGATGCCAAGTTCACGAGACGTCCTTCGCCGGCTACATAGACCACGCGTCCTGACTTCATGAGGTACTCATCGAGGTAGTGGCGCACTCTGCGCTTGCGGGTGGCCTTCTGCTCAAGTGCTTTGAGGTCGATCTCGTTATCAAAGTGACCAGAGTTTGCAAGAACAGCAGCGTCTTTCATCTTCTCGATGTGCTCAACTCGGATGACGTTGAGGTTTCCGGTGACCGTAATGAAGAGATCACCAAGCGCAGCTGCGTCTTCCATCTTCATAACCCTGTGTCCGTCCATCGCAGCCTGGAGTGCGCAGAACGCATCCACTTCTGTAACGATGACCTGTGCACCCAGTCCCTGTGCGCGCATCGCGACTCCTTTACCGCAGGATCCGTAACCAAGCACGACAACCGTGCGTCCGGAAATGAGCATGTTCGTGGAACGAAGAATGCCATCGAAGGTGCTCTGACCCGTACCGTAGTAGTTATCCATCAGGTGCTTCGTTTTATTGTCGTTCACGGCAATCATCGGACACTTGAGCACGCCCTCCCTCTCCATGGCCTTGAGGCGAATGATGCCTGTGGTCGTCTCTTCGCAACCTCCGATCATGGACGTGAGGAGGTGTGGGTGCTTCGTATGGATTTCCGTCACGAGATCACAACCGTCATCGATCGTGATGTCTGGCTTCGTCTCAATCACAGCAGAGATGTACTTGTAATAGTCCTCGCGACTTTCTCCTTTGTATGCCCACACGAGCACGTCTTTCTCTTCGGCGAGTGCTGCAGCAATGTCGTCTTGGGTTGAAAGCGGGTTACATCCAGTGATGGCAACCTTGGCTCCACCAGCGACAAGTGTGCGGACGAGAATGCCCGTCTCCTTGGTGACGTGAAGCGCCATACCGATCGTAAGACCAGCAAACGGCTTATGCTTCTCAAATTCTTTGCGGACTTCCATGAGCGCACCCATGCGCTTTTCGGCGATCTCAAGATTGAGACGGCCCTGTTCAGCGAGTTTTGGATCTTTGACGTACGACATTGTGAGGGAGAGAAATTGCACGGCAAGTACCGTGACATCGGATGGAGCGTACCAGACCGATTCTCCTCGGTCACCTGCCTTTCCGTACTTTAGAGAGGCAGTTTCGAACCATAGTTCTGCATCGCACGACTTTGCAGTGTGTCCGTATCAAGCGCGTTGAGAAGCGTTCCTTCTTGTTCTACCAGTAAGCACCCCATGATCGCAGCTAGGCGTCCTGTATCAGTCAGTGACCACTTGGACGAAAGGCCAACAAGCAGACCTGCACGTACGGCGTCCCCTGCTCCGGTTGGGTTCACAACTTTTTCTGCTTTGCAGGCGGGAATTTCGACTGTTTCTTTTTTCGTACAGATGCGAACACCTTTTTCACCAAGTGTGATGACGAGCATCCCGCAATTAGCAACGACGTCTTCCTCTTTCCATCCGAGCTTGGAGGATGCGAGCTGCCACTCGTACTCGTTCACCACGAGTCCTGCACTCGTTTTGATGGCCTGCCTCAGATCATCATCCGAGAACGCATGAACAACCTGACCCGGATCAAACAAATACGGAATTTTGAGCTTACAACAGAGATGTGCACCCTTCAGCATGAGCATGGGATTCCTCGGGCTCATGATGGCGAACGCAATATTCTCTTCATCGGAGAAATCTGGAAGTGTGGCGAGTCCGTCAGCACCGGGGTGGAAAAAACTGATCTGACGTTCAGCTCCGTCAGTCGCGATGACCGCAGTTGCAGTCATAGCATCTTCGCGACGTTCGATGAGATTGGTGATAACGCCGCGTTCGCGAAGCAGCGCGAGATACGCCTGACCGTCAAAACCGACAGCGCCGATAGCAAGTGGCTCATGCCCGAGGAGTGCAAGGTTCCAGCTAATATTCGCAGCCGTGCCGCCATGGTGCTTCACAAGGCCTTGGGCTAGGTAGTTAACCGAGAGTTTCTCAAGATTCTTCGTGTCGATACCGGTCAAAAACGACCCGTCATGAGACAAAAGAAGGTCAAAGGCGATGGAACCGTTAATGAGGTACTTCATACACAGAGCTTACCCAGTAAACCGCTCCTCTTAAAGCTGTTATACTGCGTCTTGTGAAGATCGCTATTGTTGGTACCGGCTACGTTGGCCTTGTTTCTGCGGCATGTTTCGCAGAATTGGGGCACGAAGTGATAGGCGTCGATATCGACGCTGCAAAAGTTGCGATGCTCGAATCCGGAAAGAGCCCGATCTACGAACCAGGTCTTGAGGAACTGTTGAAATCTGGACTCAAGACCGGACGACTCTCGTTCACAACAAAACTCGACGAAGCGTTGCCACATGTGAAGATCGTTTTCTCCGCCGTGGCCACTCCTCCGGGTGAAGGACACAAGGCGGACCTTAGGGCAGTCTTCATCGTGGCGGAGACAGTCGCCAAGTTCGCAACGAACGACGTTCTGTTTGTAAACAAGTCGACAGTTCCCGTGGGAACCGGAGAAGAGTGTGAGAAGCGCATCGCAAAAATCCTGAAAGATCGCGGTGTGAAATTTCACATTCCAGTCGTGAGCAATCCAGAATTTTTGAGAGAAGGCATGGCAGTACCAGACACGATGATGCCGGACATAGTCGTCGTTGGCGTCAATGATACGAATGGCTCCAGAGAGCTTATGGAAGAGCTTTACAGGCC
>JAKFXO010000125.1 GCA_021731345.1 Candidatus Peribacterales bacterium
TATGCACGCGTCCAAGTCCGTTGCCGTGGGGCACTGCGTACGGAGCGAGGAGTGTATTTGCCAGACGGATACGATCTGAAAGCGGCTTCATGAGAACGTCAGTATACCGCGTCAGAAAAATTTCTGGAATTTTGTTGACGAAACTCTTTCAGCAATTACACTTGTGTCAGATGCAATTCGTCACCGTCATCTCCAAGCGTATTCGCGTCACGAAAGTGGCGGGTCGGCTTGCGTAGATAAATCGAAAAAAGTACGCAGCCTCCGCCACACAGCGGGGGAGTCTTTTCTGTTCCTTTCCATCATCGGACATCGCACAACAGGGCGGTTTGCCGGCTTGCAGCCGTTAGTCCGCCCTGTTGGAGCCCCACAACCACACCCGAAAGGACTACGCCGATGCTCTTTGAAGACCGTTCCGCATTTGCTTATCGCACCCGTCATCACCGTGATTGGCCATGTGAGCCGATCGAACAACGCCTCGCGCGCTGGATGAAGCGCGTCACCAAGAACACTGCAGCCTACAAGCGGCCGCACCGTATGGAGATCCCCCAGAAGTACGCAACAGCTTTGGATCTACCCACTCGTTGGGTAGAGCTCAAAGCCGATGGAACACTCTGGCACTCCGCCAAACAAGAACCGATCGCCACCCTTCAGACCGAACAGTAATTTTCTCCGCTCCAACAGGCACCCTTCCTCACCATGGACGCATGGTGAGGATTTTTTAATGACTATGAAAGCCTTTCCAAAAGATACGTCTCTGCGAGAAATTTCAGACACGGTGTTGCTGGCATGTCGGTACCAATTTTTTCAAGAAGTTCTTTCGTCACTGGAAAGAAATGTCCTTCAGAGGTCTCGTTTGGCTCAAGCACGATCGGTGTATCTGTTGCATCGTCATAGCGAAAAAACCGCGTGCGCTCGGTCTCGTTGTCATAGGACATCACGCGTTCACGAATGACGCTGGGAGGCCTCAAGGCCTTGATCCCAAGCTCCTCCTGCATTTCGCGAATGGCAGCTTCTTCGTAGCTTTCGCCGCTATCCACATGACCCGCAACTGAACATGTCCACACGCCAGGGAAAGCATCTTTTGTCATGCTGCGCTTTTGCAAAAATAATTCGTTATTTCGGTATACCAAAATCGTGATGCACCGATGAACGAGTGATGGATTTTTATGAACTTCTCCACGCGTCGCCTGTCCGATGACACGATCTCGGTGATCGACGATATCGAAAACTTCATCTTGGTTATCAGTGGTCTGCATGACACGAGCATATCACCCCATCTCTGATACGCAGACATATCAAGACGACCGTTGGTCGCCCTTGCTCGTCCCTGGATAACCAGGTGGGTGACCGCATCCCGAGTCCTCAGACTTGGGTGATTGGGCCTCCCTTAGAGAGCTTCAGAGAAAAAGCATTGGGGCGTCCTGACGCATCGTCGAGACAATCTCAAAGTATACTCAGAAGTCATTTCCTGGGAAGCAAACTGTGATGATTTTTTCACCTGAATGTCTCCTGGTTTTATCGTCCGGTCAGAGTAGCTGTCAGACAGTTCACGTTTCCTCTTTGTACGGCCAATTTATCGCCACCTCGATAGGTAAAGTACGTCTTTGGATTGCAGCGTGTGCACTCTTCATTACGTTCGATTCTTCGCTTCTGGACGCCAATAGCATCAAGCTCATCATTCAGAGCAGCGCGGAGGTTGATCGCTTTGCCCTGAATAAAATCAACGAGTCCCGGTGCCTCGGTACGGGCGTCCGTAAAGTCTGAGCACTTGGTACAGAGTGATGGTCCGAGAGCGATAAATGTGTTGATGGGATCGATGTTCCATTCTGCACGCAGAAGTTCATACGCACTCGTCATGACTTTCGCCTGCACACCACGCCATCCAGCGTGGACTAAACACACGACGCGCTCTTTCGGTTCGAAAATTACGGCATTCTGACAATCTGCAAAACGAATGCTGAGCGTCAGCCCAGGAATGTCAGTTGCGACTGCATCAGCCTCAATGACACGCGATGATGCGCTGTGAACACGCACTGCGGTGTTGCCATGCATTTGCTTGAGGCCAACAAGATTCTTCGCTTCAACAATGCGGGCAATATCGGCGTCCGATGCGACGGCATCTGCTCTCGTCAAAAATCTGAGATCGAGAAGATCTTGAAATTGGTTCAGCAGAGGAAAAGGACTCGTGATCATGAGCGAAGGACGTCCCTAAGGAGCCGCGGGATCATACGGATGACATCATGTGTCGTGAAGCTAAATCCGATCTCAGTAAACAATGCATCTCCGGCACGTTTGATGACCGTGCTCGCAACGGTGCATGCATCAGCGTGTGGCATGCCCTGCGCTACCAAGCCAGCAGTAAGTCCTGCCAGTGCGTCTCCGGTGCCACCAACGGTCAATCCTGCATTGCCTCCCGTCACCGTTTGGATAGTGCCTTCTTCACTCACCACCGTATCAACCGATGACTTGAGAAGAATAGTGCATGCATGTTTCTTTGCGAGCATCGGTAACTCCGTACGCAGGTAACCCATGCGCTCCAGTTCGCCTAAGTGAGGTGTGATGATGCTGTGACGAAGTATGAGTGCTTTCAGGGTTTCTGCATGCAAGGCAGTTGCGTCAGCAATGATAGGACACGGCGCTTCAGCTAAAAGATTCGTGATGGATTTGAGGTGAGCGGCTCCGCGTGAAAGCCCTGGTCCGATAACAACGGCGTCGATCGTCGCAAGGTGCTCAATTATTCGCTCGCGATCGGACGAAGAGATTTCATCGGAGCGATCGGAGCCAAAGGTGTGAACCTGAAAATTGTAGGATGCATGTTTCGTTACCTCTTCGTGCATCACCGGAACCCACACATGCAGCAAATCCACTCCCGATGCCTCTGCGGCAAGCGCTGAAAAAATTGGCGCTCCGTGCTGATGACGACTACCGCCAATGATGGCGACGATGCCGTTATCGCCTTTATGGGAGTCTGCGGTGCGCATGAAAAGATTGTACGCCGATTTCAGGCGCGTGAAACAAACTGGGCATACGCACTCTCCACTTCCGTACGAATCCTGCTTTTGAATACATCGATGTGAAACTTTCGAGCATGTTCACGGATGACGTCATGTTGCCACCCTCCATCACGGAATTTTTTCACGGCGTCGGTAAACGCTGCGACAGTTTGTTCAGGGGCAAGAATACCAGTGACTCCGGGCTCCACGACATCAACGATGCCACCCTGGCCAAGCGCGATGACTGGCGTACCACATGCCTGTGCTTCCATCGGGACGATGCCAGCGTCTTCCACTTGCGGGAAAAAGAGGGCAGCCGCATTGCCATACAACGTCGAAAGATTCTTTTCATCCACAAATCCAAGAAATTCTACCGTAGGTCCAGCAATGGCTTTCAGACGGGCTTCATCACTGCCCTGACCTGCGATTTTGAGCGGAAGTTTGAGTGCATTCGCTAGTTCAATGAGGAGATCGAAACGCTTGTAGGGGACTAGGCGACCGATGGCGAGAAAATATCCTTCGCGCTTCGTGATGAGAGGGGAGTCAAAGAAATGCGCATCGACTGGCGGCGGAATAACGACGCTCTCACGACCGTAAATTCTTTTGATGCGCGCCTGCGTTTCGGAAGAGTTTGCGATGAAGTGATCAACTCTGCGTGCAGTCGTGAGGTCCCATCTGCGAATACGTTTTAGCTCCGCACGCACGCGTTTTTTGAGATAACCCTTGATACGAAAATCTTTGAGATATTCCGCTTCCATCTCCCATGCGTAGCGCATGGGCGTATGGCAGTAGCACATATGCACACTGTTTCCTGGAGGAATGACGCCTTTGCCGACTGCATGTGACGAACTCAAGACGACATCGAAACCCGTGAAATCCATATCTTCCATCGTGCGAGGCATCCATGGCAGCAGGAACTGATGACGTCCGAGCAAGCGATAGGCTCGTTGCAATGGTGATACACGAATATCTGCACGACGGAGTTCAGTAGGTAGCGACTCTTTGGAAGCAACCGTCGTGAGGATCGGTGCATCAGGCCACAGCACGGAGAGTGCTGCGACGACGTGTTCTGCTCCGCCATATGTCGGTAGCCAATCTGCGGCGATTGCGAGTTTCATTGGGAGTCACTATGACATAGAGCAGGGAGCCCGAACAGTTCCCGAAAACAGCTCCAGTCGATACGATATGCCCCATGTCGATGAAGCCGTCCAGAAAACTCCCAAAGCGCTTCAACCGTCAGGCGGGACCGCTCACCAAATCTCTTGCTCGTTCGTACTACGGCGGGCCGCAACGTCGTATGCGCCGACGGAAAGAAATGTTCGCGCGTTGGGGCAGAAAAATGGCGCGCTTCTCTGACATGGTATTGTCCGAATTTCGGCTATGGATAGCGATAGGAACGGGCCTCATCATTCTGACCGTCGCAGGCACATTGCTCTTTGCTCCGTTCTTTGACGTTCGCGAAATGAAAGTGCGCAGGCAAGACCCACGCATCGACCCGGAAGAAATTCAACAGACGCTCGCACCACTCTTCAAGCAGCGTCTCGTCCTTGTCACCAGAAGCCAAGTCGCTGCCATGCTCCAGGCTGAGTATCCCGAAATCGAGCGCGTCGAGATCAATAAAGATTATCCATCCACGCTGAGCGTAAGCGTGTACCTAGAACCGGTTGCTGCGGAAGTTGTCATCGCCGATGACACGGATATCAGTTCCGGTTCTGGTAGCACGACGGGTTCAGGAACAGACATGTATACCTA
>JAKFXO010000058.1 GCA_021731345.1 Candidatus Peribacterales bacterium
TTCCACTTTTTTGACGCAAAAAAGTGGAGCAAAAAACAGTCGCTGTGAAAAAATATCCTGCGCATCAATCGCTCGCTTCGCTAAAAAGTCCGAACTTGTCCCGCTCTGGCGGGACTTCGGACAACGGACTTTTTCACGCTCCGCTTGCGAAGATGCGCGACGGAATTTTTTCAAGGCGACGACGTAGGCAATCTTCAAGTCTGTGGCACACGCCATGATCATTCAAAGACGTAGTCGAAAATTCTTTTCAACCCCTCGTCCAGCACCCTATGGGACACCGAAGGGTGTGGTCGAAGGAAATCAGGTTAAGACTGGAGGGTAATGGGGGTTTGGGGGATCTAGGGAACCTGGCAAGGTTCCCTGGTCCCCCAAAGAAGAACCGAACAACAATGAAGATGATCGTCACCGTAATATCTACAACCCAATAACACGCATATATACATCTCCCACCCCAAGCAGCGTCAGCATCACGCCCAATGCAAGAAACGGAACGTACGCGATTCTCTGCTGCTTCGCTCGAATTTTTTTCAGAAGAATCATCACAACAAGAATCATCGCGCCTGCCATGTAACTAAACACGAGTGTCATGAGCGCGTACCGAAATCCAAGATACAAACCGAGAACAGTCGCAAGAAAGATGTCGCCAGTGCCCACCGCTTTACCGCGACTCAGAAGCCACTGCCCGCCAAACCACACAAGCATACTGATGGCTCCTAATAGCGAAGAAGTAACACTCCCGCCAAGTGCAAGTGAGACGAGTGCCAAGATGCCGATAAAGATCGTGAAGACATCAGGAATCTGCTGATACGACGCATCGAAAACGCAGGCAAGAAACAAAAAGTACAAAACGAATGCGAGTAGTAGCGCTGCGATAGGACTTTCCGGATGCAGAGTGAATGCAAAGATGAAGAGCGCCGCAGAACCAAGTTCAACGAGCGGGTATCGAACTGAAATCGGATGATGACATGAGCGACACTTTCCGCGAAGAACGAGAAAACTGAGCACCGGGAAAAGCTCAAACCACGACAGAGAGCGCCGGCATGATGGACACATGGAACGACCGGTAATTGGCTTCTTTGCATGAATGCGATACACAAGGACATTACCAAAGCTGCCAAACGCTAACCCAAAAGCGCCTACAAGAATGAGAAGAGGGACATTCATGTCCTCAGTCTACATCGAAGTATTGTTTCTGCGACGGACGCGCTTCAACGCGAGTGCAGCCGAGCTGGTAGCGAGGACGAAGAGGCCAGGACCAGAATTGGAAAGGTCACGATAGGGAACTGGCGTGATTGTTTTTCCAACTTGAGGGGTGTTGATATACACCGGAACCTCTTTGATAACCGTCTTGATCACTTCTTTCGGTACTTCTTTGATGACTTCGCGGACAACGTCATGCGGTACTTCTTTGATGACCTCCTTGATGACAGGAACTTCTTTAATCACAGGGACCTCTTTAATAACTTCCTTGATCACTTCACGATCAACAGGAACCTCGACGCGCTGAATAACTGTCTGAGGTACATAGACTGGCTGCTGAGGGATCCCTGCAATCTGCGTACCAGCTGAGGATGGAGCATCTCCTGCTGCGGCAAAACGTGCGGAGCGGATAGCGAGGCGATCCTCTTCAGTCGTTACGACATTTGGATCATTGGAATATGTCTTGGCATTTGCAGCGAGTGCTGCGCGTTCATCGTCAGCAATACGAGCCAATCGACGCGCCTCTGCAGAACTTGTCAGTGGAGTCTCGGCTTGTGTAGGAACCGTCGAATTTTCGAGTGCGGTTGCGACGGTCTGTGCACGAGATGTGATCCTGCGAAGCGTGTCCGGATCCACATCCTTTGCATTGATGTTCGTACCCTGATTTGTAGACAGAGTATTGGTAGAAACGAGAAGCCCCTTAATGCTCAGGTTTGATGCCTGATCAACACCAACGTAGACGAGTCCAGCGATAGCCATTCCAGCACATGCGCCAAGAAGTTGCTTTGCAGTATGGGAGAGGATCATAAGGGAGTTTGTGTTGATATATTGCAACTATTATACCCCAAATCGTAAATTTTCGCAATCACCAGACGACGTTCTTAGATGGCGCGTGCAGACGTTTCAGGCCTGAACAGACGCTGGAATCCGACTGCGTATGCGAGTAACGCAGCCAAAAGAGCACCTGCCGCGAGCCCGACAACGCTCAGGGTGATGGAGGTAAGGAGAGGTGCCGTGAAAAATAGAGCCGTGCCGAGCAGCGCCGAGAAAAGAACCAGCCGAAAAACCTGACTCGCCGGGAGTGCGACAGGCATTGATCGTACCGCGAGCGGGAAGAGGGTGATGGTAAGGAAGAGATGAACGATGGTAGAGGTGCGAATGGCGCCGATGAAACCAAGTGACGGAATCCAGTGAAGATTGAGGATAATTGAAATGACGACAGCGCCGATCATGCATAAAACAAGTGGCCTCCACTCATGCTTTGTCAGTAGCGTGTAGAAGCTAAAGAGCACGATGCCGTTGAGGAACATCGGTACAGACAGAAGATGTAGTGCGGTATCGGAACCAATCTGCGTTGTAGACTGAAGATACGCAGGCGTTGTGAGAATACTCATGATGGGCGTTGCCCAAAAGAATGAGAACAATCCGGACGCGGAACCAAACACAAGAACGAGTAGTAGTGTTTTACCAAGTAATGTTCGTGTGGATTCTCCGCGCGCTGCACGATCACTTAAAATTGGTAACGTTGAATTCAGAAGAAACGTCGGGATGAGATACGTCATCTCAGTCACACGCGATGCAAAACCGTAGACAGCATTCTGCAGACGGAAGTCATCCCTGAGCACTGCAATCATCGTGAGGTCGAACTGCCGATACAGCGCAATGCAGAGAAATGCGATGCCATACGGCGCAGATGCTTTGAGTAAACGAGTAAGAAGCACACGATCAAACGTCGGTCGTACGCGCATGAGTTTGAGCGCGAAGAATGCGGAGAGAGCAAAGAGAAACAGTGCTCCAATGGCACCCACCCACAGGAACCACTCATACACGCGCACGTCCGTACTTAGCCTCACACCAGAAATGATGATGAGTGCCATGAGGCCAGCTGTGAGAATTCGCTGCAACACTTCAGCAATGAAGACGTACTGCATTCGGAAAGTAATTTGAAACACGGTACGCAGTACGCCTGCGAGCAATGTGAAAAACGGCACGAATGCAGCAATGGTGATACCGATGGGGAGTGGTGTGCCTTGCCATGCAGGAACGAACCACGCGATGAGAACAGCGGAACCAAGTGACAAGACAACGATGATAGAGCGCAGGACAAGAAGTCCTCCGAGCACCTTCTCCTTCTCTTTCGCAGCACTCACCTCTCGCACCGAGACTGCATAGAGCCCAAAGTCCGCAAGAATGGCGAAGAGCTGCAAATAGCCGTATGCGGAGTTGTACGCACCCGCAAGCTCTTGCGTAAGTCCTATCGCCACAAACTTCACGGACACAGCCGAGAGCACAGCCATCGTGGCCTGACTCGCAATCTGCCAAAGGGTGCTCGTCGCTATCGCGCGTGTAGACATCAAAAGAAGCATACCGGAAGAGCCTTTCCTGAAACCGGATCAAGTACAAAAAAGGCCCCCGATGCCTCTGTCCGAATGAAGCGGGAAGAAAAGAAAAGACAGAGGCCCAGCGCCCGGTGTGCCGGTAGGGGGATGAAACAGTCATTACTGACTGTTTAACTACAGTACAACTTTATATATGTTTGTCAATTATCAAAAAGGCACGTATACTTACCACTTAGAATGCCACTTCTCTTCCAACACCTCACCTCCACCAAGCAGCTGAGTAGGGCTGATACGGAGGAGATTTTGCGTGTGGCTGCTGACATGGAGAAGATCCGAACAAAAGGAAAAAGTGACCTGCTCAAAGGAAAAGTATTGGCCTCTCTTTTTTACGAACCAAGCACACGAACACGCCTGAGTTTTGAGACCGCCATGCTGCGTCTGGGTGGCGATGTGCTCACTGCGGAAGGGATCCAATTCAGTTCGCTCTATAAAGGTGAGACAATCGAGGACACGATGGAAATGGTGGGTCAGTACGCCGATATCATCGCGATGCGCCACCCTGAACAAGGCAGTGCGGATAAAGCTGCTGCTGCCAGTAAAGTGCCTTTTATCAACGCTGGAGACGGTCCAGGCCAACATCCTACACAAGCGCTTTTAGATCTCTACACGATTAATTCCGAACTCGGAAAAGTTGATGGCCTGAATATCGCGATGGTCGGTGACCTACGGTACGGTCGCACGGTGCATTCGTTGTCGTATCTCCTCGGACTCTACAAAAACATTTGCTTCACACTCATCTCGCCGAAAGAGCTCACGATGCCGGAAAAAGTAACGAGCTTCTTAGATGAGAAAAAAATTCCGTACGAACTCCACGACGATATTTCTGCAGGCTTGGACTGCGACATCATGTATATGACACGCGTGCAGCAAGAAAGATTCGCAGATAAGAGTGAGTACGAACGTCTGAAGCTGAAATATGTCCTCACGGCCTCGCAGCTGAAGGGTAAAAAAATAAAAATCATGCACCCCCTTCCTCGCGTTGGAGAAATCTCCACCGATGTAGACAGTCTCCCAAATGCCGTCTACTTCCACCAAGCTGGAAATGGCGTTCCTGTACGCATGGCGCTTCTGGCAATGCTTCTGAAGAAAGCGTAATTTTCATGAAAAAAAACTCTCATCCGCGGCGGGA
>JAKFXO010000063.1 GCA_021731345.1 Candidatus Peribacterales bacterium
ACACTGTCTCGCTCATGAGGTCGAAGCCTCCGCCGGATGTGCAGGTGAGCGCGCGCGTTCCCATGTGCATGGCACCCGATACAAATTGCGCCGCTGTGATCTCGTCTTCAGCTTGCTTGATGACCATTCCGGTTTTGTTTTGGATCTCCGCAATGAATGTAAGCAGGGGAGAGCTCGGTGTCATTGGGTAACCGGCGTACACACGCACGCCTGCGTGCACAGCACCGAGTCCCATGGCCTTGCTTCCGGTGATGATCATGCATTTCTGCCACTCCTTTTTTGGCTTAGGGATGGCAACCGTGAGGTTGTGTTCTTTTTGCAGTCTGAAACCTTCATCGATGCAGCGCATGTTGAGATCAAGTAGGTCTTTCTTCTTCGCAAATCTCTCACCCACCATTTTTTTGAGTGTATCGATGTCCTGCCCGAGCATCGACCAGACGAATGCGGTGAGAAGCACATTCGTGAGCACCGGTTTTGCACCGAGTTTTGCAAGAATATCTTCCACAGGCAGATACACCATGCGCAGACTTAGTCGATCAATGAGTTTTTGGTCTGCGGGCGTGTACTTCCAGTTCGGCATCGAGTGAATCAGGATGCCTCCGGGCTTCAAATCAGTGATGTTCTTTTCGAGAACATGATGATTGAACGCGATGATGACGTTTACTTTCGTTTCAGTGCTCTCAATCTTCTCATCTGAGACATCAAGCTGGAAACTTGCGTGCCCTCCTTTGATAAGAGAAGGATATTCACGATAGCCAAACACGCAGTAGCCACTCCTTTTCAGAGCTTTTGAAACAATGTCACCCATGGAATCGAGCCCTTGGCCTGACGAGCCTGCGATTTTGAGCGAGATGCGGGTCATTGTGCGGTGACGACGGGCAACGCTGAAATTTTAGCGATAAATTCCTTCGTCCATGCTTGGATCTTTGGCGCCTGATCAAACGGATCGTTGATAATTTTTAGCGCTGGTAGCAGTAATTTTGCATTATGCGTTGCGCAGTAATCAGCCATTCTGTCTGCAGCCTTTGCGGTGAAGAAATATCTTTCATCACCAAGTCCGATGACGGCAGTTGGCATGCCTTTTAAATCTTCTTTTGCTGCACGTACAATAAGGAGATCATGCATATATGGGCTTAGCATGCCTTCGGCGTTATTCGTGTTCCATGAGCCGCAGGCGAGTAGCAGAGCGTCGCTTTTGTGCATGTCTTCTGGTTGAGAAATTTCCGCGCGTTGCTTTGTGACACGCAAAGTGGGGCATGATGCAGCAAGAGCCGCGATCACCGTATCAATCACGAATTCTGTGTGACCCGTTCCCGTCGTATAGATGATGGTTAGTGTTCGGATCATGTCGTCAGTATATCGCGAAAGATGAAGGCGCTGCTAGACTGTCAGCCGTGAATACATATCAGCGTTCGCTCGGTTCGGTTCTCTTCACACTCTACATCGGAGGAGTGCTCTTGCTTGCCGCTTCACCGCTTCGGACGATGATTCAGCCCGGTTTCCAGGGCATCCTCTATAAAGGAGGGGACGAGTCGCAGTACATCATGCGTGTAAATCAGGCGATGCATCACCCGCTTTCCGATGTCTCCAACTCCATTGTTAGCGGACCTGAAACGCCGAAGGGGCTACAGATGACGCTGCCGGAAAGTATCGCTGGAACGCTTTTTTCGTGGAGTGGTATCTCGGCACCATCTCTCACTATTCTTTTGTCCATTCTCATCGCACCACTTTTGATGCCTCTTTTTGCGCATCTATCTTTGCGGTTTGGCATCCGCCAACGTGATGCGGTCATCGGCAGTGCGGTTCTTTTTTTCCTTCTCATCGGACCGCTGCGGAGAGTCGTGCACCAATCATGGAGTTTGCCTTTCGTTCTTTTCATTCTGATTCTTCTGACAGATTGGTGGAAAAATCCGACTCGTGCTCGTTCAGTTATTCTCGGAGTTCTTCTTGGCTTGCTGCCTGGTATCTACTTTTGGGCATGGACGTACGTGTGGGGCGTTTTTGGCTGCATCATCATGCTCACTGTCATCGCTGAAGCGCGACATAAGACCTGGAAGGCACTCGGACGCTTTTTCATACAGGCTGTGACAACGGGCATCATTGCACTTGCAGCTGCATCACCGTTTTTGTTCATGATTTGGATGAATAGTCATGATCCGAATTCCGTGGATGCAGGATTTCGCAGCTCACTGATTCACGCGCGTGAATTCGAGTCCATTCCTAGGAGCATTGTTCTCGTTTTGCTCGCGATTCTTTCGACTATTGCCATCAGCCGCCAGTCCGATAGACGCAGGCTACTGCCACTTCTTGCCATGCTTTTTGCGCTTACCGCTGTCACGCATCAGCAATTTGTGCACGGTCAGGTGCTGTCATTCTGGACACACTATTATCCGTACGTGTGCTTGGTTTCCATGCTGTTCGTACTTGTCTTTTTGGGTTCGCGCGTGCGGGCAACGTTTGAAGTATCAGCTGCGATTGTTGGCTGCGTGTTCTTACTCGCAGCATTTTCAGACTACTACGGTCGAGCCTCTATCTTCGTGCCGATCAACCACTGGCAGAAGTATCAACATCTTGCTCCTTCCGTGCTTGCACTGAATCGCATCACTGAAAAACAGACCGCTCTCTCAGATTTGAACTCGTCGCTCATCGTTGGGACGTATACGGATCACGATCTTATCTTTACGCCATTCATGCGGCACACGCTTGTGTCATTTACGGAGCTTGCTGAGCGTCACTGTCTCATCCAATTCGCAACCGGCAAGCAGGCAGATACTGAGTGGCTCCCGCTGGACGTGAAAGAGCTCAGTGCAGCAGGAAAAGCGCAGGTGGAAAGTGTTCTACAAAGGGACTTCAAACTCACAAAAAAGGCATGCGATGATGTGTATGCTGACCCGAAGAGTGCACTCTCCCGTTTTGGTGCGACGCTCGTACTGTGGGATGAAAAAAACAATCCCGATTGGAAGATTCCTGAGAAATTTTTTACTGTTTCAGAAAAAGGATCCGGTTGGAGTATCTGGCAGGTGCGTTAGTCCGCTGTTCTCTCGGCGACAACATACACTGACGTACCGATCGGCAGTCCGATGATCAGTGAGATGAATGCTTCGAATGCTCCGACCCACGTCATGATGCCGTTTACGAAAGGAATTTTTCTGAGCTCACGTTCTTCGATATTTTTTCCGGAGGTACTGAGTAGTTTTGGAAGGATTTTTCGGTGAAGAAGTGCCGGAAGTGTGAGGTATGAGAAAAGGTGGCTGGTGTGATGGACGCGGAAGCCGCTTTGTTCCAGAAGCGCGCGCAGTGTCCTACGGTTATAGCGCTTACGGTGGCCTAAAAACACGTCTCGCTCACTCCAGAGCCATTGGTGTGCGGGGACGGAAACAATGACAATTCCCTTCGGTTTGAGGAGTGTGCGAACGTGCTTGAGTACGTCCTCAGGCTGATCAAGATGTTCAAGGACATCGAGAAGTGTGACGACGTTGTATGTTCTAGAAAATTCCTGCCATGTTTGTTTCGCAAGGTCTTGCAAAACGAGCGTCGCGGTTTTCGTGCGACGTCGAGCATTGATGAGCGCTTCCAAATATCCGTCGACACCCGTGGCGTGTGATCCTGGAAACGCGTGTTCCAAACTTTTCAGGAGACTTCCGTTGCCACAACCGATGTCGAGAAATTCAAATGGTGGCTTCACGTACTTTCGTACGATACTTCGGATCAAAAACCGGCGGACTGCAGACCAATAGTGACGCTCCTCGGACATGTTCAGTACTTCCAATGACTCAAGTTCAAAATGAATGCCGAGCGGCAATGATTCCGCCTGCGCGGAAATCTGATGTTCGGTCAAAAGCGTTGAAACGTCGTTCGGTTGCATCTTTGAAAGTGTAGCAATAGCTGACTTGCCGGGGTAGGGGCATCGCCGTATCCTTCTGCGGCTCTGGACGATGAGTTCAGCTGCAACATGGACGATGAGCTCAGCTGGCCTAGCTCCGTGAAACGGAGCGTCATACAAAAGGCGCCACGCGATGCTTGTCGCAAGACTATCCTTTACATCCACGGACGATGAGCTCAGCTGGCCTAGCTCCGTGAAACGGAGCGTCATACAAAAGGCGCCACGCGATGCTTGTCGCAAGACTATCCTTTACATCCACGGACGATTAGCTCAGCTGGTTAGAGCGTGCGATTCACATTCGCAAGGTCCTCGGTTCGATCCCGAGATCGTCCACCATGTTATCGATTGATGGGTTTTTGCGATGAATGATGATGCATGATGAGCCACGCTCCGCCGTTCTTACGACGCCATACGAATGAGAAGCGTGCTTCAAGCGGTTCACGTTTTGCGGCTGGGTCAAACGTGAACTTGTAGGTACCAGCATGAATATAGCAATCAGGCGTGATGTCCTGATGTTCCTCTTCTACGATCTCTGCATGAGGCTCTTGGCTGAGGAAAAGTTCGAAATACGCGTCGGCGCCGGCTTTGTCATGGATAAATCTTCCCAGAATCGTCGGCAGTAAAGTGAATTCTGGTGCGTAAAGATCGGTCATGTTTCTTGCGACTCGCGATTGCAGCGCGTCGTTCCATAGCTTGAAATTTCGATGTACCGTTATTTGATCCATTTCACAGACTGTAATGGAATCCTTGGAGCGATGCTACTTTCCAGCACTGCGAGCCTTTGGATTGTCTGGTACACTGAGCTCCATGAAGAAAT